>CALXEL010000121.1 GCA_944387315.1 uncultured Clostridia bacterium | reverse complement strand
GTTACCCAACAGTGCTTTTAAACAATACTATCACAGCAGCGCAAGAGTTCCCTACTTATTCGACAGCACTACATTTGTCTCATACGATGACGAGGATTCCATTGCTGAAAAGACATCCCTGGCCGTTTCCTATGGTTTGGCAGGGGTAGGTGCTTGGGAGCTGTCTCAAGATAAAAACGCCATCCTTCTGTCCGCCGCGTATAATGCGCTGTATCGCTAACCAAAGTAAAAAGCTCCCTGTAAAGGGAGCTTTTTCTCTGTAAAGAATTGACATTTATGGCTGGAAAGCGTACAATAAATTTGTTGCGTATGCAACTATTTTGCTGTACAGGGAGGGAAGCATTCATTGGAACGTTTTATGAAACATATCAGTACCATCTTTCGATGCGCTGTTTGCTATCGAAGCAAGAGACTGGAAAACATCGGAATAAATGGATGCCAAACATCTTATGTAATGCACATTTGTAAAAATCCCGGTATTACACAGGAACAGTTGACCCAACAAATACATGTCAACCGCAGCAGTGTAACCCGTCAGCTGGCCTTTCTGGAGGAAAATGGCTTTATCACCCGTAAACGGTGCGAAACCGATCGGCGCACCATTGAGGTATATCCCACCGAAAAAATGACAGCCGCTTTTCCCATTGTGCAACAGGTATTGAAAGACTGGAAAAACGCACTGACCGAGGGGCTAAGCCCTCAGGAAAAAGAACAGATTGAAGTGTTAACTGAACATCTGGCCCGCAGGGCAAAGGAGCTAGTATGAAAACAATCTTATCATATATCCGGCCCAAAGTGCCTATTATGTCGGTGCAACTATTTATTAAATTTCTGGGGACAGTATTGGAACTTTTGCTTCCCTGGATGCTATCCACCATTCTTGATGATTTTGTTCCCGCAGGGGAAACCTCCAAAATATACCTTTGGGGTATTATGATGATTGTCTGCGCAGCTCTCGCTCTTGCATCCAATGTAATTGCCAACAAGATGGCCACCAGCATTTCAAAAGATATTACATTGCGGCTGCGGCAGGATCTGTTCACCAAGGTAACTCAGCTTTCTGCCTCCCAAGAGGACTTTTTTACTACCCCATCCTTGATTTCTAGGTTGACAACCGATACCTATAACGTTCATCAAATGATTGACCGTATGCAACGCCTTGGTATCAGGGCTCCTATTCTGCTGCTTGGCGGCATTACCATCACCATGTTTTTAGAGCCTGTTTTAACAATGGTCTTAGTTGCTACCCTGCCTCTGCTGGCCTGTGTGGTTTGGTTTGTTTCCCACTATGGCATTCAGCTCTACACACAAGCTCAGGCAGCCTTGGATCAGTTAATTCGCAAAGCTCAGGAAAGTATGACTGGGATTCGGGTGATTCAAGCACTTTCTAAGGTGGATTATGAGCGCAACCAGTTTGACACCGCCAATCGGCAGGTAGTTGTGCGGGAGCGCCGGGCTTCCCTGCTTATGAATATCACCAACCCTGTAATGAACCTGCTTCTGAATACCGGTCTGACCTTTGTGGTTATTGTAGGTGCCTTTCGGGTCAACCAGGGTATTACGGAACCTGGCACAATCATTGCTTTTTTAAGCTATTTCACCATTATCCTCAACGCGCTAATGATGGTATCTCGACTGTTTGTTATGTATTCCAAAGGCGCCGCCAGTGGACGGCGAATTGCCCAGGTGCTGACCGCCCCTGCTGAAATGCTGCAGGAGAAGCAGCTGGCCTGTGACCTAACGGCTAACCCCCACATTGAATTTGACCATGTATCCTTCTCTTATACCAAGGTACAGGAAACAGTCAGCGACATTCATTTTTCTCTCAATCAAGGGGAAACCCTTGGAATTATTGGACCTACTGGAAGTGGAAAATCCACCATTCTCAGTTTGTTGCTTCGCTTTTATGACCCGGATCAGGGAACCATTAAAATCAATGGGCAAAATTTAAAAGCCTATTCCCCTGACCAATTGCACCAAAAATTTGGTGTGGTATTCCAAAACGATTTTCTTTACAACGATTCCATTGGCGAAAATATCCGGTTCGGCCGCCCAATTTCTCAAGAGGAAATTGAATTCGCCAGCCGCATCGCCCAGGCAGGGTTTATCTGGGAACGGGAAGATGGTTTCGCCAGCGAAGTGGCCTCCCGAGGCAGCAATCTCAGTGGCGGGCAGAAACAGCGGGTACTGCTGGCAAGAGCTATGGCTGGCCATCCCGAAATTCTGCTGCTGGATGACAGCTCCAGCGCGCTGGACTACAAAACGGATGCCGACCTGCGTCGGGCACTGGGCACCCATTTTGCTCACACCACAAAAATTATTATTTCACAGCGAGTCAGCTCAATACAAAATGCCGATAAGATCCTGGTGCTGGAAAATGGGTCAATGGTTGGATATGGAACCCATGATCAGCTGATGGATAGCTGTAAGAGCTACCAGGAAATTGCACAAATACAGATGGGGGCGGTGGAATAACATGGCAAAACCAAAAGGAATCTTAAATACTGGAGGACCTAGTCGGGCCTTTGAACGCCCTTCTGTTCCCTCCACTGTCATACTGAAACGCCTTTGGAAATATCTTTCCCATGAAAAATGGCTTCTGGTATTGGCTATTGTTCTGAGCGTATCTGCCAATTTGTTGTCACTGGCCGGGCCAAAGCTTTCCGGTTACGCCATAGACGCCATTAAGCCTGGACCCGGTCTGGTGGATTTCGACACTGTCTTTTACTACACCAAATACATGCTCATCTTCTACCTCTGCTCAGCAGTACTTACATATATGTTATCCTCTTTGATGGTTCAGTTGAGTCGAAATGTTATCTATCGGATGCGCCGGGATGTATATGACCACCTGACCAAACTGCCGGTTCGCTTTTTCGATTCCCGGGCCACTGGTGATATTCTCAGTGTACTCTCCTATGATATTGACACCATTAACGCATCCCTATCCAACGATTTGGTGCAGATGTTTACCAGCATCATTACGGTGACCGTATCTTTTGGTATGATGCTGTCCATTTCCCCTCAGCTTATGGTAATCTTCGCGTTTACCATTCCTTTTTCTATCCTCTTTACCCGATATCGGTCCCGTAAGGTACGTCCTCTTTACCGCACCCGTTCCCAAAAACTGGGTGCCCTCAACGCCTATGCCGAGGAAATGACTGGCGGGCTGAAAACCATCAAAGCATACAATCAGGAATCTGAGTTTATCCACCGCTTTTCTGAACGAAATTTTGAGGCCTGCGAATCCAATTACCGGGCAGACTGTTTTGCCAGCATGACCGGGCCTACCGTCATCTTTATCAACAACCTGTCTCTGGCTCTGATCAGTATGTTGGGCTCTCTGCTTTATATGACTGGTTCTATTACTTTGGGCAATGTATCCTCTTTTGTGCTGTATTCCAGAAAATTCTCCGGTCCCATCAATGAGTTTGCCAACATTATCAGTGAACTGCAATCCGCCCTGGCCGCGGCGGAACGGGTATTCCGCCTGCTGGACGAACCTACCGAATCAGCAGATGCACCTGATGCCATTACTTTGGACCAGGTGAAGGGCGCTGTAGCCTTAAAAGATGTCTGCTTCGGCTATGACAACCAGGTCCCTGTGCTGCGCCACTTTAACCTGGAAGCAAAGCCAGGACAAATTGTGGCCATTGTAGGACCAACCGGCGCTGGCAAGACAACCGTAATCAATTTGCTCATGCGTTTTTATGATCCTGACTCAGGCTGCATCTCCATTGACGGACATGACATTGCCCATGTTACCCGAAAAAGCCTGCGGAAATGTTTTTCCATGGTATTGCAGGACACCTGGTTGTTTTCCGGAACAATCTTTGAAAACTTAGCCTATGGCAAGGAAAATGTCACCCGGGAAGAGGTAATTCAGGCAGCCAAAGCGGCTAAAATTCATCGCTACATACAGTCTCTCCCCAACGGCTACGACACTATGTTGCTGGATGGAGGAAGCAGTATCTCCAAAGGGCAGAAGCAACTGCTCACCATTGCCAGAGCTATGCTTTTAGACGCCCCCATGCTGATACTGGATGAGGCCACTTCCAATGTAGATACCCAAACAGAACGTCAAATCCAGGAAGCCATGCTCAAACTCATGGAAAACCGCACCTGTTTTGTCATCGCACACCGGCTGTCTACCATTCAAAACGCCGATCAGATTATTGTACTGCGCAATGGGGCAGCTGCCGAATGCGGCACCCACGATCAGCTGATGGCCCGGCAGGGTTATTACAGCCAGCTGTATCGGGCACAGTTTGACACCGCAGACTGTGATCACTAGATAACTGTAAAACAAAAAACAAGACCTGACATTTTATGTGTCAGGCCTTGTTTATTTTTGGATGAATTATCTGCCTAATTTATTAGCCAGATCATCAATGGTACCCTCAAAAGGAGTAAAGTTGATGGGCCGATTATCTTTTAAGAATGCCAAGGCATAGGCCACTGTAGAAGCAACACCAATTTTAAAGCTGGACTCATCAGGATCAAATTTGGGGTTGTGTGTATCGGCAGTTTGGCCATTGGCCTCATTGGCAGTTCCCATAAAGGCAAATACACTGGGGTAATAAACCGACAGCTGAGAGAAACTCTCAGAGCCCATCTTTGGCTCATAGTCGGTGAGATACTGAGCACCCACAGCCTTGGCAATGGCCTCCTTGCCCAGTTCAGCACACTCTGCGTTATTGAGTACGGGCAGTCCAGGCATGGACAGTTTGTGGAACTCAGGTTCGCAATGGTAAACAGTACAGATGCTGCGGACAATCCGTTCCAGCTCACCCCGGAACTTCATGGCATCCTGCTCATCGAAGTACCGGCAGGTTCCGCTGAAGGACACCTTGTCGGGAATAATATTTGTGCTGGTACCACCATCTACCAGGCAAACAGTATAGGTACAGGGATGGAACGCGTTGATGGAGCGAATCCGGATTTGGTTGATGGCGGTATGAATGGCTGCAAAACAATCAATAGGATTGCGGGACAGGTCAGGTCTGGCGCCATGGCCGCCTTTTCCATGGATGGTCACATCAAAGCCCAGAGCACCTGCCAATGTGGGACCGGACAGCAGAACCATCTTGCCTGCCTCTACGTTGGCATGAACATGGATCGCCCAACAACCATCCACATGGATATTGTTTTCCTGCAAATATTTAATCATGTAATAGATGTTGCCAGTGCCCTCTTCGCCACGCTCAAAGAAGATCAGAGCTCTTCCCTCGATTTCCTCTTTGTGCTCGCTGAGAATTTTGGCCGCCCCCAAAAGCATGGCAGTATGTACGTCATGTCCGCAGGTATGGGCTACGCCATCTACTTCACTGACAACCTCTTTAGGCTGTTTGGCGTTTTCTTTGCTCTCCTGCATGGGCAGAGCGTCAATATCCGCCCGCAGCAGAACGGTCTTACCCTCCTTGGGGCCATCTACAAATCCAATGACACCGCCATGGGGTACCACTACGTGAGGAATCCCCATTTTGGTCAGTTCCTCATCAATAAAAGCTACTGTATTATCCTCATGGTCAGACAGTTCTGGATGTCTGTGAATATGTCTTCTGCAATCAATTACATATTGTTCTACCGCTTGCGCTGCTTTTAAAATATCCATCTGAATACCTCCCAAATTTCTTTTTTATCGAACCGTTAGTTGCTGGTACTCTCCATGTAGGCGTCAATATCACCTTCAAAGGGCTTAAAGGGAATCGGCTCTTTATGTTTCAGGAAGGCCAGCGCATAGGCGACTGTGGAAGCTACACCATATTTAAACACATCTTCATTGGCTTCAAATTTTGGGTTGTGCAGCTGTGCGGTTAAGCCCTTCTCCGGATCCCGTACACCCAGGCAACCCAAAATAGAGGGATAGTAAGCAGCAAACACCGCGAAGCTTTCGCCACCCATCTTGGGCTCCAATCCTACGATCTTGTCTGCGCCCAACACCTCTCCAATGGCCTCTTTGGAGATCTCATAACAGGTCTGGTTGTTGATAATACCTCTGGTTGGACCGCCGAATTTATTAAACTGTACTGTACAACCATAGGCCTCTGCCACATTTTCCGCGATGCTCTTGATGGCGTTCTTCATGGGTCTTCCCGCTAAATCCGCATCATAGAAGCGACAGGTACCACCAATTTCACAGGTGTTGGGAATAATATTGGCTTTGGTACCAGCTTTAAATTTACAAACGGTAAAGGTAGTTCTCTCATAGGGAGATACTTCCCGCATCCGGGCAGTATTCAAACTGTTGACAATAGCAGCGGCGCAGTCTACAGGGTTATTGGCCTGCCAAGGTCTGGAGCCATGTCCGCCCTTTCCTGTGATAGTAATATCCCAGCTGACAACACCGGCGTATACGCCACCGGGAATCAAGCCCATAGTTCCGGCAGGCAGGTTGGCATGGCCATGCTGTGCCCAACAGCCGTCAATATGGATTTTGTTCTCCTGTATGTACTTCATCAAATAGTAGATGCCATTTCCGCCCTCTTCGCCGCGCTCAAAGCAAACAATCACTTTGCCTTCGATTTCATCCTGATGGTCATGGAGAACTTTGGCGGCGCCCAGCAGCATAGCGGTGTGAGAATCGTGGCCACAGGTATGAGCTACTCCGGGAACCTCACTGACACACACTTTGGGGAATTTGTCATTGTGGGTATCCTCCTGCATGGGAAGAGCATCTACATCGGCACGCAGCAGCACTGTTTTGCCCTCTTTAGGACCATTGATAAAGCCGAGTACACCACCCTGCTTTACTTCTACACAGTCAATTCCCATCTTTTTCAGCTCGTCTAAAACGAACGCGATGGTCTGATCTTCCTTATCAGACACCTCGGGATGTCTGTGCAGATGCCTTCTACACGCAACAACGTACTCATCTACTTCTCTTGCTGCTTTTAAAATGTCCATTTTGTTACCTCCCATGAATAAAATTGTACTCAGCTACCAGCACAATACCTACCGATAGCAGAGAGAATGCCAAATAGATACAAAAACTTTTTTCTCTTTCAAAAGTTTTTGTATACTTCATCCATTATTATACCTTATATTCCCACAAAAGTATAGTGGGTTTTGAAAATTTTATTCCTGGTAAGTATCTAGGTATTATACTTTTATTTTTATAAACTTGGCTATTAAAAAAGCCGGAAACCAGCAATTGGCTTCCGGCACTAGTGGAACAGACTATTTTTTACTTTACTCTACAGGTGTCTCTTGCTGCATCTGCCGCAAATGTTCCTGGTAGCTATCCAATATTTTTGATTCTAAAATTTTTCGAGCCTCTGGGGTAATAGGATGACAGATATCCCGAAAAACTCCATTGTCATCCTTTCTGCTTGGCATTGCGACAAACAGCCGTTCTGGACCTTCAATTACTTTAATATCATGGACCGCCAAATCATGGTCAATGGTAACTGAAACCAGTGCGCGCAATCTTGTGTCTTGATAGGTACGTCGAATTCTGATATCTGTAATATTCATCTGGCAGAGCCTCCTTTTTTGTCAAAGATAGTATGCAGCTCCTTCCAGTTTTTTATACACTACCCTGTTCTGTGACACAAGAAATTTATTTTTCCGAAAAAGCTGTTTATTTTCTCACAAAATCGCAATATAATAATAGAATAAGATATAGACGATTTGAATATGATACAAGTTACACTATTTTGAGGAGGAGCCTTATGAATACTCCCATTGACCTGCATATTTTAGATGGAAAAAAGAAAATTCATTTTATTGGAATTGGTGGGTCTGGAATGTTCCCTCTGGTGCAGATTTTGCACAGCAAAGGATACGAGATTTCCGGGTCGGATAACAACCCCACCGATACTTTGGAAATAGAACGCAGCATGGGAATTCGGGTGATTCTGGGCCAGCGGGCCGAAAACATCCAAGGGGCGGATCTCATTGTTTATACTGCCGCGATTTTGCCTGATAACCCCGAGCTGGTAGCAGCTAAAGCCAGCGGCATTCCAATGATTGAACGGGCCTATCTCCTTGGACTTCTCACTCGCCACTATTCCGATTGCATCTGTGTTTCGGGAACTCATGGCAAAACCACTACCACTTCTATGATTACTCAAATTCTTATGGAGGCTGGCACCGATCCCACTGTGGTCATTGGCGGCAAGCTGCCTATTATTGATGGCAGCGGCCGAAGTGGAAACAGCCAGATTATGGTGTGTGAAGCCTGCGAATTCGCCGATCACTTTTTAATGCTTGACCCGGATATTGCAGTGATTCTGAATGTAGATGCGGACCATTTGGAATATTTTAAAACCCTTGACAACATTATTGCTTCCTTTAGAAAATTTGCCTCTATGGCAAATAAAATGGTCCTCCTCAATAGCGACGATCCCAACACCATTCAGGCAGTAAAAGGAATAGACCGTCCTCTGGTTACCTTTGGCTGGTCCTCCCACAATGACTATTACCCCCAAAATATCCTGTTGGACAAGGAGGGCTCCGCCTCTTTTGATCTGATGCATCAGGGGCAAAAACTGGCCGATTTGTCTATTTATGTCCCTGGCCGGCACAACATTCTCAACGCTGTGGCCGCCTGTGCTGCCTGCTTGGCCGTTGGCGTAAAGCCGGAACAACTGGCTCAGGGGTTGGCACACTTTCATGGGGCCCACCGCCGCTTTGAAATTTTGGGGCAGAAAAACGGCGTTACCATTGCAGATGATTATGCCCACCATCCCGCCGAGTTAAAGGTTACCTTAGAAGCGGCCAAACAGATGCACTACAAAAATGTTTGGGCTGTATTCCAGCCTTTTACCTATTCCCGTACTGCCATGCTTCTGGAAGATTTTGCAAAGGTCCTGCCGATTGCGGACCATGTGGTAATGTCGGAAATTATGGGCAGCAGAGAGGTCAACACTTATAACATCTATACCAAGGATTTAGCGGACAAAATACCCGGAAGCGTGTGGTTTCCCACCTTCGAAGAAATCGCCGCCTATGTTATGTCCCATGCACAACCGGGAGATCTGGTTATCACCTTAGGCTGCGGTGATGTTTACAAGTGCGCCAAAATGATGTTGGCCGATTGATCTGTTTTACATTCTATGAAAAAGTCCGCAAAAATAGTATTTTGCGGACTTTTTTGTAGCCAAAATACTGAAAATACATAAAATACAGTAGGAATGATTTTTTGTACGCAAATTCCTTCTATTTCCTCTCCCTTGATTTTTGGGGAAATAGCTGGCATAATAATACTAACTTCTCAGTCAGGAGGTGATCCGGTCACTGTCAAAATAATAATCAGGGGGTGATCAAGCCATTTTACAACAAAACAAAGCGCCATGTACCGTATACAAACGGTTGACGAGGTGAGAGGTTTATCGAAAATTCGGCGGGTGCCTCTCCGCAGACCTTGCTGCGCAGGACAGAGAAAAACTGCAGGGTAACCGGCAGGACAAAGCCCTGTTCTCAAGGAAATCAAACAGACTGAACCATTGATATGTACCTTTAAAAATTTGAAATACAGGAGTATACAGATATGTGTGGTATCGTTGGATATACTGGTTTTCGCCCAGCGTCGGAAGTGCTGCTGGAAGGACTGCGAAATCTGGAATACCGTGGTTATGACTCAGCGGGAGTTACCGTCTTTGAAGAGGGAGGCATGACCACTGTCAAGGCGTTGGGACGTCTGAGCAGCTTGGAAGAAAAATTGAGCCAGACTCCTCTACAGGGACACTGTGGTATTGCCCACACCCGTTGGGCCACCCATGGAATTCCCTCTGATGTCAACGCCCATCCCCACAGTACCCAAAAGGTTTCCCTTATCCATAACGGGATAGTGGAAAACTATTTGGAGCTGAAAACCATGCTGCAAAAGGCGGGATATACCTTCCAATCCCAGACTGACACCGAAGTGGCAGCCAAGCTGCTGGACTATCTCTATGATGGCAACCCTTTGGCTACCCTGCAAAAAGCGCTGGAAATGATTGAGGGCTCCTATGCTTTTGGGATTCTCTTCGCCGACTTCCCAGACCGGGTTTTTGGAGCGAAAAAAGATAATCCTCTCATTGCGGCCATCGGCCAGCATGAGAATTTTATTCTTTCAGATATCTCCGCTGCTCTGCGCTATACCAAGGATTTTTATGTACTGGGTGATGGGGAAATGGTAGAGATTACCCCGGAACAGATCACCATTTACAACCGGGAATTGCAGCCGGTCTCCAAGGAAAAGCAGACCGCTCACTGGAATGTGGAGCAGGCCCAAAAAGGCGGATATGCCCACTTTATGCTGAAAGAGATTTATGAACAGCCCACCGCGCTGCAAAACACCATTCATCCCCGCATTAAGAATGGTCTTCCAAATTTTGCGGGAGACAACATTCCCTCCTCCCTGTTTACCCACTGCAACCGTGTGATTTTTGTAGCCTGTGGTACCGCAATGTACGCTGGCACAGTGGGCAGATACCTGATTGAATCCATTGCCCGGATTCCTGTTTCAGTTGAGATTGCCTCAGAGTTCCGGTATAACAATCCTATTATTGGCCCCGGTGACCTGGTCATTGTCATCTCCCAGTCGGGAGAAACCGCCGACAGCCTGGCAGCCCTGCGTCTTGCCAAGGAAAAAGGTGCGGACACATTGGCGGTAGTCAATGTGATCGGTTCCACCATCGCCAGAGAAGCCGACCATGTGATCTATACCTACGCTGGCCCGGAAATCGCGGTAGCCAGCACCAAGGCGTACACCGTACAGGTTGGCATTATGTATCTGCTGGCCTTTTCCTTTGGGCTGTGTCGTGGCCAAATAGAGGAAGCTCAGTGTATAGAGCTGACCAAAAAGCTGCTTCAGGTTCCATCAGCCATTGGAGAGGCTTTGAAGCAGAGCCAGCAGATGGAGGAAATCTCCAAGTCCTTTTTACAGGGAGTGGAAAGTCTGTTCTTTATTGGCAGAGGGCTGGACTTTGCCCTGGCCTATGAGGGCTCCCTGAAACTGAAGGAAATTACCTATCTGCACAGTGAAGCCTATGCGGCCGGTGAACTGAAACATGGCCCTATTTCTCTGGTCAGCGATTCGGTGCCTGTTGTGGCGTTGGCAACTCAAAACGCCATTTTGCCTAAAACAGTCAGCAATGTTAAAGAGGTTAAAGCCCGGAATGCCAGAACCCTGCTGATCTGTAAACCAGGAGTGACCATAGACCATGACGCCTATGACTATCTGGTGACCATTCCTCAGGTTGATGATCTCTTTGCCCCCCTCCCCACTGTAGTTCTGCTGCAATTTTTGGCCTACTACAAAGCGGTAGATAAGGGCTGTGATGTGGATAAACCCCGGAATCTGGCCAAATCCGTTACAGTGGAATAGGCAAAATCCCGACTCTAAAACAATAAAAAAGCTTCCGTTCTGATCAGAACGGAAGCTTTTTTGTTATTTTACAGCTCTTTTTTGTTGTTGGGACCTGGGGTGGTTACAATCACCTTTTCAGGGGCAATTACCAAAACGCCTTTGGCAGTCATGGCACCATGAAACATATTGGATACCATTTGCTTATAAGCCTCAACAACAGGGCCCTCTGTCAAATACTTGGCTTCCCCTTTGATCTGATATCCCTCCAAGGTTTGGGTATCACAGGCGGATATGGCCACCTTGCCATTGGCGGCGATATTTTTCAAGGTGGTGTCCAGAAAAACATCTCCAACCGTCAGGGTACCATCGGCCTCCACATTCTTAAACAGTACCGGCACTACATTGGGTTCCCTGTCAAAAGTACCCAGATGCCAAACTTGTTCTTTCAGCAGTTTTGCAACAGATTCATTCATTATAATTTCCTCCTGTATGTACTCTGTCTCTGACAGTAACCTCATTTTAGATCAGAAACCATTTAAATAAAATATATTAGTTGAATTCTAAGTTACTTATTAATTTGTTAGTAACTTGTTGGAAGGAAGAAATAGCCCTATAATAAAAACAGATAAGGAGGTTGTGAGAATGTATCAACCCAAACTGGAAAAGGATATTCGGTGTCCTTTGGAATATGGGCTGGATGTCTTTGGTGGAAAATGGAAGTCCCGTATTCTCTGCGTACTGGCCAAGCAGGGAACCTTGCGATACAGCCAATTGCGTCAAGAGATGATCAACATTACCGATGCGGTTCTGGCAAGCGCCCTGAAAGAACTCATCGGCGATGGGCTGATTATCCGAAAACAATTTGATGAAATTCCGCCCCGGGTTGAATATCAGCTCAGCGAGAAAGGATACTCCGCTATTCCCATTTTACAAAGTATCTGTATTTGGTCAGGGGGCTACTATAAAGAAAAATCTGACTTTACAGTACGACAATGTGAACGATGCGACTTTACCGAAAATCAAACAGCCGGACACCAATAGGTGTCCGGCTGTTTTTCGCCTGGTTAAGGCTGCATTCCCTTAAATTCCAAATATTCGTCATAGGTCATCTGCCGGTCCACATATCCATCCGGGGTAATTTCCAAAATCCGGTTGGCAATGGTCTGGACAAACTGATGGTCGTGGGAAGAAAACAGGATGATGCCCTTAAAATCAATCAGGCCGTTGTTGAGAGCGGTAATGGATTCCAAATCCAAATGGTTGGTAGGCTGATCCAGCAGCAAAACATTGGAACCGGAAAGCATCATACGGGAAAGCATACACCGTACCTTTTCCCCACCTGAAAGGACCTTGGCTGGCTTGAGGGCCTCATCTCCTGAGAAAAGCATCCGTCCCAAAAAGCCCCGGATATAGCTTTCGTTGTCATCGGCAGAAAACTGCCGCAGCCAATCAATCAAATTGAGATCGCAGTTCTCAAAAAACGCAGTGTTGTCCTTGGGGAAATAGGACTGGCTGGTGGAAACACCCCACTTAAAACTGCCGCTGTCCGGCTGGATCTCCCCGGTAAGCACCTTAAACAAAGCGGTGGCTGCCTGCTCGTTTTCCCCAATGATGGCCACCTTGTCATCCCGGTTGAGGCGCAGGTTGAGATTGTGAATCAGGTGTACACCCTCCACCGTTACATTGAGATCCTCTATGGTGAGAATCTCCTTACCCACCTCCCGGTCTGCTTTAAAAGCAACCCAGGGGTACCGGCGGGATGAGGCGGGCATCTCCTCCACCGACAACTTCTCAATAAGCTTGCGGCGAGATGTGGCCTGTCTGGATTTGGATTTATTGGCGGAAAATCTGGCGATAAAGTTTTGCAGCTCCTTGATCTTCTCCTCGTTTTTCTTGTTCTGATCCCGCATCAGCTGCTGGATCATCCGGCTGGACTCATACCAGAAATCGTAGTTACCCACATACAGTTTGATCTTACCGTAATCAATATCCACAATGTGGGTACACACTGTATTGAGAAAATGTCGGTCATGGGATACTACAATCACCGTACCCACAAACTCCATTAAAAAATCTTCCAGCCAGTTGATAGACTGGACATCCAGATGGTTGGTAGGCTCATCCAGCAGAATAATCTGAGGATGGCCAAACAAGGCCTGGGCCAACAGTACCTTTACCTTTTCTGCGTCCTTCAGGGAGCCTACCGTCTCGTAGAGCAGATGAGAACCGATTCCCAATCCCTGTAAAATCTGAGCCGCCTCAGTTTCAGCTTCCCAGCCATCCATCTCGGCAAACTCGCCCTCCAGTTGGGCCGCGTATTCCCCATCCGCCTCAGAAAAATCCTCCTTGGCGTAAAGGGCTTCCTTTTCTTTCATAATATCATACAGCCGCTGGTTGCCCATAATTACTGTATCCAGTACTGTAAAGTCGTTGTACTGGAAGTGATCCTGTTTGAGAACCGACATCCTGGTGTCCGGTGGAATCTCAACCGATCCGGAATAGTTGTCCAGTTCCCCGGAAAGGATTTTCAGAAAAGTGGATTTTCCTGCCCCATTGGCTCCAATAATGCCATAACAGTTGCCCGGGGTAAATTTTAAATTGACATGATCAAAAAGTTTGCTTCCGCCATATTGCAGACCTACATCGGTTACTGTAATCAAAAAACTGTCCTCCCTGTCTGAGCTGATACACACAGACTGTATTATAACAATATTTATCCCCCAGGACAAGAGCTTGCATGCAAAATAAAGAAGCCCCAGCCAATTGGCTGGGGCTTCTGGGAAAATCAAAAGAAATTAAGAACGCACACCCCGGGTCGCCCGCTGAAAGGCCATAAAGATAGCAGGCAGGGCAACGGTGAGGACTACCACCTCAATGGGCAGCATAATCAGGTTTTTGGTCAGTCTGGGCAGCAGCAGCACCTGGAAGCTGTCTCCGTACAGCTGAGCGAGAGCCAGTGTGTTAAGTACCGCGTTACACAAAACATTAATCAAAGTCTTGGCCACGATAATCCGGGGCAGGGTGGGTTTTTCCCGGTATAGACATACCCCGTAAAACACACCGCTCAATACCACAATCAGGGTCAGGGTAGGCATATACCCTCCCACTGGCTTGAGAAGATATTTGATAATATCCCCCAGACCTACCGCCAATCCACCGGCCACCGGACCGTAGAGCATACCAATGGCAGCGGACGCCACAAAAGAAAATCCCAGACGCAAGCTGGGGGTGATATCCACCCGCAACACATAGGAGAGAATAATACTCACCGAAAGAAGCATGGCGATACCTGTAAGGGAACGGATGTTGTACAGCTCCCGGTAGGACTGTACAAACTTTTCTTTGAGACTAAGCATAGCAGTACCTCCTATTCCTAAAATTTGCTGAACAAATTTCGAGGTAATGACTAAGAATGCCTCTTACTCAATGTTACAGCGGGATGCAACTGATAAACCGCAAGTTGGACAACTCTTCGTTTTGACAACAACTCCCCGTCTGTCAAACACTTAACGCTTATCAGCCTACTCTGCTTGTCACCTACAATATAGCAAATCCCCATTTCTATTGCAATTCTGAAATCGGACTTTTTGTGTATTCTTTTTCCCTTTCTACGATTTTCACAAAACAGCTAGCTTATTTCCATTAAGATTTATCACACTTTAAAGTGTGATAAATCTTCCTTCTCCTTGATCCGGTATGGTTTGGCTGTATTTCGCATATGTATAATCCAGAAAATGAGGTGTGGCTATGATGGCTCTAAAAAAGAAAATCCTGCGTTCCGGACTGGCAGTTTCTGTCATATGGCTAGCTTTGTATCTCACTTCACTGCAGCTTCCCCTGCAAAACAGCGTTGCTGTCTCCTCTTCTCTCACCGACCCTATCCAGTGGGTGGATTTTACCATTCCCTATGAGGCGATGAAAAAAGCAATGGATCTGGATATTGATTCCCACGACAGTGAGCAGCCCTTGGATTGGATTGAGATTCTCTCGGTATTGGCCACCCGCTATGGCGGCAATTGGAATCAATACAAAAGCGGGGATATGGATAAGGTGGTCCAGCAGTTGACCGAGGATGGAAGCGCTCCGGAACAAGAACACAGCAAGGTGTACTATGACTACTATTATCAGGCCTACACCGCTGTATTGGGGGAGTTTTTAGGGGAGCATCAACGGGAAATTCCGGATAAGCTGAACCCGGGAGAGAAAACAGTGACAGAAAAATATGGGTTAAAGGCCTACAGCCCCATTGCCGATGGGTTTGGCTATAACCACTATGATGATTTTGGAAACAGCCGCAGCTATGGCTATACCCGAAACCATCTTGGGCATGATCTGATGGGAGCCATTGGGACCCCCATTTGCGCGGTGGAAGCAGGGATTGTGGAACATTTGGGCTGGAATCAGTATGGAGGGTGGCGAGTGGGAATCCGCAGCCTGGATGGAACACGGTATTACTACTACGCCCATCTGCGAAAGGACCGTCCCTACCACATCAACCTGGAAGAGGGCCATTTGGTAAAAGCGGGAGAGGTCATTGGCTATCTGGGAATGACAGGATATTCCACCCAACCCAATGTCAGCAACATGACGGTGCCCCATCTCCACTTTGGTATGCAACTGATCTTTGACCCTTCCCAAGAGGAGGGCGGAAAGGAAATCTGGATTGATGTCTATGAGATTGTCAAGCTGCTGAATCACAACCGGGCTACAGTGGACCGGGATGAGGAGAGCAAGGAGTACTACCGGAGATATGACATCTTCGATCCAAAGGTGGAAGCCTATATCCAGGCCAATCCCCTCTGCCGCAAGTAGCCGGTCGCTTGCAAAAAATAAAAGGGCGTCAGATTCCATTCTGACGCCCTTTCTCTGAAAAGTTATTGCTGGGTTTGTAAAGTAAAATCCACATGTCCAGCGGAAACATCCACAGCGGCTACCTGGACCGAGACAGTATCTCCAATGCCATAGCGTTTTCCGCTGTTTTTCTCGGTAAGCGCTATCCCATCATCCAGAACATATTCCCCCTGAGGAAGATTTTCGTTGGCGATCAGTCCCTCCACTGTATTGGGAAGTTCCACATAGATTCCATGGCCAGCAATGGAGTTGATAATCCCCTGATACACCTCTCCCAAATGGGATTTCATATATTCCGCCTTGTAGCAATCCTCGCAGTCCCGCTCCACAGTCATAGCCCGGATCTCCCGGTTGCTGGACTGGAGAGAACCAGTTTTGACAAATTCCCGATATCGTTTCTCCATCTTTTCCTGATTGGTCCCAGAGAGAAAGTCCGACATAATCCGGTGAATCATTAAATCAGGATACCGCCGGATAGGTGAGGTAAAATGGGAATACTGATCCAACACCAATCCAAAGTGGCCAATGTTTTCTTCGGAATACTTGGCCTTAGCCATGGAACGCAGCAAGGTGTTATTGACCAGTTTTTGATAGGGAGTCTCTTTGGAGGACTGGAGCACCTGGTACAGTCCAATGGGAGTGGCTCCTGAATGGATGGGGGCTGTGGAAATGCCCACCGCTTCCAAAGTGGCTTTCAAAGTCTCAATTCGTTCCGGGGCAGGCTTGTCATGGACCCGATAGACAAAGGGCAGCTTCTGTTTTGTGCCAAAGGTAGCTGCCGCCTGATTGGCCAATAGCATAAACTCCTCAATGATCTGCTCACTGAATCCCCGCTGCCTGGGCTGAATATCCACCGCTACGCCGTTTTCATCCACTATAATTTTGGATTCCACCGATTCCAGATCCAACCCGCCTCTCTCCCGGCGCTTGGCAATCAGAACCTTGGCCAGCCGTTCCATCTCAAAAATGGTATCGGTCAGCCCTGCGTATTTCTCCAAAATCTCCGGACTGGCCTCATGGTTTAAAATCTGGTTGATTTCGCTGTAAACGCCTTTGACCCGGGAGCAAATCACCGACTTTTTAAACTGGTAGGAACTGATATTGCCCTGCTGATCCAAGGAGACGAGGGCGGAAAAGGTCAACCGGTCCTCTTGGGGATTGAGAGAGCAAATTCCATTGGACAGTGCCTTTGGCAGCATAGGGACCACTGCGTTGGCATAATATACCGAGGTACCCCGCTCAAAAGCTTCCTGATCCAAGGGAGTTTTGGGACGTACATAGTGGCTCACATCGGCAATGTGTACCCCCAACTGCCAGCCTTGCGGTGTTTTCTCCAAGGAAACCGCGTCGTCCAGATCCTTGCTGTCAGCGGAATCAATGGTAAAAATAATTTCCTGACGCAAATCCAAACGGTTCTTCAGTTCCTCTGGAGATATTCCCGCTTTGCTGATCTCTTCTGCCTGGGCCAATACTGTGTCGGGGAAATTGATCGGTACTCCCGCCCCCGCTAAAATAGCATCACTACAGCTTTTGGCGTCCCCGGCATCTCCAAATACCGCCAGCAAACGGGCGCGATAATCAAAGTGGCTGTCTCCATGGCGCACCATCTGTGCCAGTACCTTCTGTCCTTCCCGAGGTATCTCCGATCCCCGTTCAAAGGGGATAGCAAAGCGAATGCTCTTATCGGGCATAACCCCCAAGCGGTTTCGGTCCTTCACCACCACACCGGTAAACTGGTAGTCCTGCTTTTGGGTAATGGAAAGTACTTCCCCCTCCATCAAGTCCCCGTCAGAACGGCGCACCTTAGTCAGCACCTGATCCTCCGGCAAAGCGCCCCGCAATTTCCGACCTGGAATAAACACATCGGTACCGGTTTCTTCCAACCGGGCAAAACCATAGGTGCTGTTGACCTTTACAATGACAGCTTTCTTCCCGGATACTGTTCCGGTCAGCTGCAGCTGTCCATTTTTCCACACGACCTCTCCCCCGTTTACAAACTCCTGGACAGCGGCCTCAAAGTGGCGGTAATCGGAACGTTTAATTTTCAGTTGTTTCATCAGTTCCCGGGGAGACATTCCTTTATTTCGTTGTTTTTTCAGTTTTTGTTTAATTCTCACTTGAATGGGAAGTGCCAAATTTCTTCACCTCATTTTATATGTCACTCTGTCGGATCTTT
>CALXEL010000120.1 GCA_944387315.1 uncultured Clostridia bacterium | reverse complement strand
TCATAGCCCGGGGCGGACCAGAAGCTCTGGATTGGCTCCATCAGCAGGCCGGGGCCCTTTTGGCCAAAGGCGGGGTGCTTGCGCCAAACGGCCTGGGGGAAATGGAGAAGCTGGACGCCCAGCTGATCGCCCGCAATCTCAGCCCGGGAGGGTGCGCCGACCTGTTGGCGGCAGCCATCTTCCTTTACAGCTTATGCCAATGGGAGGAAAGAGAAAATGGATGAGACCTTAAAAAAAGTACTGGAAGCCCGGGAAGAGCGGTGGCAGTACCGGCAGAAGCTGGCTGCCGGCTGGAACGGGGCTGTCATTTCCATTACCCTCTGTGTCCCCCATCGATTTCGCACCCACCCAGATTTTGGGGCAGTGTTTTCCCGGCTCTGCACCAAATTTGAGGAGAGCCTGACCCGGGGGGAGATCCTTTGGGAAAAGGCCGGGGAGCTGGACGGGGCCGACGGACCAGCCCGGTTCTACCGGGTACGGGGAGAGGTTTCCAAACTCAAGGCCCTGTGTGTAGCTGGGGAGGAACAGCTGCCCGGCGGCAGGATGCTGGATATCGACCTGATGGATGAGCAGGGCCGCCCGGTGGGCCGGGAGGACGTGGGCCTGCCCCCCCGGCGGTGCTTTGTCTGCGGCTCTCCGGCGGCAGACTGTGTCTCCCGCCGGCTTCACAGCCGCCAGCAGGTGGAGGACCGGGTACTGGAACTCTACGAACAGGCCAAACAAGCCCTTTTATAGCACAAAAATCGCTCTGGAAACTGGCATAGTTTCCAGAGCGATTTTATTTTTCTCAGTCCAGATATCCCTTTGTCATCTGTTCCAGCTCCCGGTCGTCAAGCTCCCGGCAGGCGCCCAGCGGCAGCTGGGGGTCCAAAGGCAATCCCCCGATCTGCAGCCGTTTGAGATAGATTACCCGGTAGCCAAACCGTTCAAACATCCGCTTGATCTGATGATACATTCCCTCATAAATCGTGACCTCCACCTGGGGCTGGGGGCCGTTTTCCACAATGTGCAGCTGTGCGGGGGAACACTGATCCTCTCCCCCCAGGTCCACTCCCTTGGCAAACTCCCCGGCCAGATCCGGGGTAATGGGGTGATCCAAAACCGCCAGATACCGCTTGGGCAGATGGCTTTTGGGAGCCAGAATCCGATGGGCAAACACCCCATCGTCGGTGATGAGCACAAAACCCTCGGTGTCCTTATCCAGCCGCCCCGCGGGGAAAAGTCCCTTGCGCCGCAGCTGTGGGGGAACCAGATCCACCACAGTGGGAAACCGGGTGTCCTCGGTGGCCGAAACCACCCCCTGGGGCTTGTGGAGCATGAGATAGATATGCTCCCGAATGGACAGGGGACGCCCATCCACTGTCACCTGGTCCCGCTGGGTATCCACCTTACAGTCCGGTGCTTTGACCACTACGCCATTGACTGTCACCTTGCCCTGCCAGATGAGCACCTTGCCCTCCTTGCGAGAGAGATTCCCCTGATTGGAGAGAATTTTATCCAGCCGCTGTATTGCCAACTTGTCTCCTCCTCCCGGCCCTTTGCCAAGAGGTATTGTACCATATTTCCAGCCTGCTGCCTAGCCTTGGGAGGCAGGACTCTCCTCTGAAGCTGGCTGTTCCAAAGTATCTGTCCCGGCGGCGCTGGCAGCGGCAGTGTCCTCCTCTTCCGGCGCGAAGGTCTGGGCGGTGGAGGGATCAAACCCATGCATAAACCCATCAATTTGAGCGGAGCAGACATCTCCCCCTATCACCTTGTTTTTATAGACCAGCAGGTTCAGGTATACTTCACCCTCTTCACCGGAATAGTTTGTAACCTCATAAGTATACCGTTTACAGCGCTTGCCCTGATATTTGCTCAGGTCATATCCCTGTTTTTGCTGCAGGATATTATAATCGGTATACACCTGATCAAATTCCTGTGGAATGAGCACCTCCAAAATTTCAGTAGGCTCCTGCTCCACCTCCCAACCAAAGCGGGAGATAAACTCCAATCGTTCCTCGTTGGTCTCCGCTGGAGCGTTTACGCTCTTTTTATCGCTGACCGTCTGGGTGATTTCCGCCACCGTCTGGGAGAGCATGGGATGGAGAGTGTCTCTCAGAAATATGCCTCCCGCTGCCGCCAAAGCCAAAATAGCCAACCCTGCTACCAGTTTCTTTTTGGATATTTTTAGGGTTACCATCATCATCCTACTTCACCTCGGTGTATGTATATGTCCCCCTGATTGGAGAAATACCCTTCTATCCAAAAAAACGGCTCCCCTACCGGGGAGCCGTTTTAAGCCGGTAGCCTGTTGTTTAGAGAATATCCTGGGTTACCTGAACCAGCCACTGATTTTCCTCGCTGGTCAAAAAGCTCTGCAAATTTTTACGTACCAGCTGATGGTATCCGTTGAGCCACTGTTTTTCCTCAAAGGTGAGCATCTCCGGCAGTATGGCCTCGGCATCAATGGGACACATGGTCAGGGGCTCCAACCGGTAAAACTGACCCAGAGCCGGGTCGCTGCCATCGGGCGTCACCATCACCAGATTTTCGGTGCGGATTCCATGATCCCCCTCCCGGTAGAGGCCGGGCTCAACGCTGATAATCATGCCCTCATCCAGTGGGTTGACATTGTCAGAAAAGTTGGGTGGGCTCTCATGGACTCCCATACAGCTTCCCACTCCATGGCCGGTACCATGCTTATAATCCAGTCCCCGCTCCCACAGAATCCCTCGGGAGAGCACATCCAGCTGTTTTCCAGTCACTCCCTTTAAAAAGCGGGTTTTGGAAAGGCGGATAAAACATTTGAGAACCAGAGTAAAATCTATCTTTTCCTGCTGGGTCAGAGGACCCAGGGCAATGGTACGGGTAATATCGGTGGTGCTGCCAAGATACTGTCCACCGCTGTCCACCAACAAAAGTCCATTGGGGTGCAGCTCCAATGCTGTCTGCGCATCCGCCCGATAGTGGTTAATGGCTCCATTGGGGCCATATCCGGCAATGGTGCCAAAAGAATCCCCCAAACAGCCATCCTGCTGCTGTCTCATCTGAGAAAGGTGCTCACCCACTGTATATTCGGTGAGAGGCTGGGTCTGAACCGCTTCTTTGAGCCACCGAATAAAGCGCACCATAACTACGCCATCCTGCAGGTGACGTTTTCTGGCCCACTCCTGTTCCACAGGGTTTTTTCTGGCTTTTTGCTGGTGGATCAGCTGCAGATTACCCATCTGCCCCACTCCCTGGGGAATCAATGCGGCCAGGGCAGCATTGGTGGAAAGATCACGGTACCCAATGTTGCTGTCCGGGGAAAGGGACGAGATATCTTCATAGATTTCGTCATATTCCTTCAGTTCCACTCCGGCCGCGGCCATGGCCTTCTCAATTTCG
>CALXEL010000119.1 GCA_944387315.1 uncultured Clostridia bacterium | reverse complement strand
ACGCACCAAATTGGATTCCACTTCTATCTCTACCATGGCCTGGTATGACGATGTAAACTCCTACGCGGAAGACGATCACACTGTGGTATTGGCTATGAACTACCCTTACGCTCCCGCTCTCACTGTACTGTGCGGCGGCCGAACCTGGATTGGCAGCAAACAAGCCATGGAAGAAGTGGGTGAGGAAGCCTATGCCAGAGCTCCCATCGGTACAGGCGCATACAAACTGGACACCTGGACCACCGGTTCCAGCCTGGAGCTTTCCGCCAATGAAAATCACTGGGGAGAGGCCCCCAAAACCAAAAAGCTGGTGTACAGCATCATCGCGGAAGCAACCGGACGGGTCATCGCTCTGGAAACCGGAGAAGCGGATTTCGCCTATTATATCAACGGCTCGGATATGGAACGTGTCAATGAAATCGAGGGCTATCATGTAGAGTCCGGACCTTCCCTGAAATATTACACCATTTGTTTCAACATGAAAAACGAGAAGTTCGCCGATGAGCGGGTCCGGTACGCCCTTTCCTACGCCATTGACCTGGAAGCTCTTACCGACGCTGGCTTTGACGGCACTGCCACTACCATGACCAGTATCATCCCCTCCCAGTGTGAAGGATGGAAAGACACCTATGGGCAGTGGGAATACAATCCGGAAAAAGCCAAAGAACTGCTTAAAGAAGCGGGCGCTGAGAACCTCTCCTTTGAGCTGCACATCCAGCCTACCACCGAGTTCCAAAAGCTGGCTGAGATTGTACAGTCCTTCTGGTCTGAAATTGGCGTTACTGTAAACATTGAGCAGAGCGCCCTGGCGGCTCGTGAGGCCCAGGGACCTTGGGAGGCCTCCATCCGCAACGGCAACGCCGATGAAGTTTCCAACATCCTCATTATCTATGAGTCCTCTTTTGGCTCCAGAATTGGAAATACCGATGAAACTCTGGACGCTATGCTGCTGGAGCTGCAGCAGACCTATGATCCCGCTGAGCGAACCGAGAAAATCGCAGCCCTGCAGGACTATATCTACAAGATCCGCTATACCATTCCTTTTGCCGAAACCGATACCATTTACGGTGTAAGCGATAAAATTGAAGGCTTTGACTTTACCTACAACATTTCCCGAATCAATATTGATGACTGGGTTGTTTATGAATAACCAACACGCCCAGCTATATAAAAATTGATTCCAAGCGCAGACAGGATAGCCGGATCACTGGAACCGGCTATCCTGTTTCAAAAATGACCCGGAAAGGAGAGAGAAAACATGCTTAAATTTATTGGCAGACGGCTGCTGATGCTGATTCCTGTAATGCTGGGCGTTGTGCTCCTGGTATTCAGCATGATGTACTTCTCGCCAGGCAATCCCGAAGACTACATACTGGGCGATATGGCCACCGCCGAAGACAAAGCTGCCTTTCGGAAAGAAAACGGATTGGATGATCCCTTTTTAATTCAGTATTTCAACTATGTAAAAAACGCTCTCCAGGGAGATCTGGGCACTTCCTATACCACCAAAATGCCAGTTATAGATGAGATTCTGGAACGCTTCCCTACTACATTTAAACTGGCCCTGTTCAGCACCATTATCGCTGTGGCCATAGGGGTAACCACCGGTATTGTCTCAGCGGTCAAACAATATTCCATCTGGGACAACATCTGTCGGTTTGTGGCAATGATCGGTGTGTCAATGCCCACCTTCTGGGAAGGCCTGATGTTGATTATCCTGTTTTCGGTCTATCTGGGATGGCTCCCCTCTTCGGGATTTACCTCCTGGAAACACTGGATATTGCCAGCTGTCACCATCGGTACCCACTCCGCCTCTTCCATTATGCGAATGACCCGATCCAGTATGCTGGAAGCCATCCGGCAGGACTACATCCGCACCGCCCGGGCCAAAGGCCAGAAAGAGTCAGTGGTCATCTGGAAACACGCTTTCCGCAACGCTATCATCCCTGTTATGACCATTGTGGGACTACAGTTTGGCCGTATGCTGGGTGGGTCGGCCATTACCGAGATCGTCTTTTCTGTCCCTGGACTGGGAAATTTGATTATCAGTGCCATCAAGGTGAAAAACGCGCCACTGGTACAGGGCGGTATCCTATTTATGGCAGTTGTCATGTCCATGTGTAACCTGCTGGTGGATGTGCTCTACGCCTATGTGGACCCCAGAATTCGTTCCCAGTATGTCAGTGGAAAATCCAAAAAGAAAACGGTGTCCAAATCTGTGACCAAGGAGGCGGCATAAATGGCACAAACTGCTGTGAAACAAACCATCACCATCGAAAAGAAAAGCCAGCTGCGCAATATTTTACGCCGCTTCTTTAAAAACAAAGCCGCTATATTGGGACTGGTTATCATTGTGGTACTGGTTATCTGTGCCCTCTCAAGTACATTCTGCCCAACTCTCTGGCGCCTATCATTGTACAGATTTCTATGGGATTGGCTGGAGCCATTTTAACCATTTCCGGTTTGAGCTTTGTAGGTTTGGGAGTTCCCGCCCCACTTCCTGAATGGGGCTCCATGCTCTCCAGTGCCCGGGCAGTGATTCGTGATTACCCTCACATTATTTTGTATCCCGGTATCGCCATCATGCTGTCTGTTTTTGCCTTCAATCTGTTTGGCGACGGATTGCGGGACGCTTTGGATCCCAGACTGAAAACCTAAGGAGGGTGGATCATGGAAGAAAATATTCTGGAAATAAAGGATCTAACCATACATTATGTCACAGATGAGGAGACAGTAGAGGCAGTCAACGGAATCACCCTCACCTTGCAAAAAGGCGAGTCCCTGGGACTTGTAGGAGAAACCGGCGCCGGTAAAACCACCACCGCGCTGGGAATTATGCGGTTGATTCCCGACCCACCAGGGCGGTACATATCAGGGGAAATCATCTATAAAGGAGAAGACCTTTTAAAAAAGAGTGAAAATGAGATGCGGAAAATCCGAGGGCATGAAATTTCAATGATTTTTCAGGACCCAATGACCGCCCTCAACCCTGTGCTGACGGTTGGAGAACAAATTGCCGAAGTCATTCAGCTGCACCACAAAATCTCAGCCGCAGACGCTTTGATTCGCGCCACCGAAATGATGGAACTGGTTGGCATTGAGGGAAGCCGCCATACCGAGTACCCACACCAGTTTTCCGGCGGTATGAAACAGAGGATTGTCATCGCCATCGCCCTGGCCTGTGACCCCTCCCTGCTCATCGCCGACGAGCCCACTACCGCTTTGGATGTGACCATCCAGGAACAGGTGCTGGATTTGATCGAGAACCTAAAGAAAAAATTTGGCACCTCCATGATTTTAATTACCCATGACCTGGGTGTAGTTGCCGAGGTATGTGACAAGGTGGCCATTATATATGGCGGAGAGATTGTGGAATACGGTACCCTGGAACATATTTATAACAACACCAAACATCCATATACCATTGGACTATTTGGTTCCATTCCCAATTTCAACGAGAAAACCCGACGGCTCAAACCCATATATGGGCTCATGCCCAATCCGGCGGATCTCCCAGACGGCTGCACCTTTGCGGAACGGTGTCCTGACGCCATGGAGTGTTGCCGCAGCGGGAAAATTCCAAATATTGAAATTGAGCCGGGGCATTTTGTCCGCTGCCGTAAATATCAAAGCCAGGGAGGTGAAACAGATGGAGAATGATGTTATTTTACAGGTACGCAACCTGAAAAAATATTTTAAAACGCCCCGAGGCAATCTGCACGCGGTGGACGATATTAATTTTTCCATCAACCGCGGGGAGACCCTGGGCGTAGTGGGAGAATCCGGCTGTGGTAAATCCACATTGGGAAGAACGGTCATTCACCTCCACGAAAGAACTTCGGGAGAGATCTACTTTAATGGGAAAGACATCAGCGACGTCACCAAACAACAGCTGAAAGTATTGCGGGAAGACATGCAGATGATCTTTCAAGACCCATTTTCTTCCCTCAATCCCAGAATGTCTGTGAGCCAGCTCATTGCCGAACCTCTTTTGATCTATAAAAAATGCGGAAGTAAGGGAGAACTGGCCACCCGGGTAGCCCAGCTGATGGACACAGTGGGACTGGCCTCCCGTCTGGCCAGCTTCTACCCTCATGAGCTGGACGGCGGACGGCGGCAGCGCATTGGCGTGGCCCGGGCACTGGCTCTCAATCCACAGTTTATTGTCTGTGATGAACCGGTTTCCGCTTTGGACGTTTCTATTCAGGCCCAAATTATCAACCTCATGCAGGATTTGCAGGAGGAGATGGGACTGACCTATATGTTTATTACCCATGATATGTCGGTAGTCCGCCATGTCTCCAACAATATCCTGGTTATGTATTTAGGCAGTATGGTAGAGTTCGCGGATTCAGAGGAGATGTTCCATCAGCGCTTGCATCCCTACACCAAAGCGCTTTTGGCGGCGGTACCCATCCCTGTTATCGGCGCCAAAAAGGAACGGAAACTGATTAAGGGCGAGATTACCTCCCCCATCAACCCTGGAAACGAGTGCCGGTTCGCCAAACGTTGTCCCTATGCCAAAGAACGCTGCCATCAGGAGATACCCCAATTGGTAGAAGCTGTTCCTGGACATTTTGTGGCCTGCCACTACGTACAGGAAATCAATCAGCTATAATGACTGCCTTTTGCTGGTTTTTCTCTTTCATACTTTTCTTTTTCCTCTTAAAACGGGAACGCAGGCAGGGCTATTTGCCCTGCCTGCGTTCCTATATAACAAAACAGCCTCCCCGCAATAGGGAGGCTGTAGGGTTATTTTTTTATTGAGCGTTAGCGCTGCCAGCGGGAACAAACCGACCGGGATTGATCTTGATGCCAGGGCCCATGGTGGTAGCAACCACACAGGATCTTACATACTGACCTTTCGCAGCGGCGGGCTTGGCCTTAACAATGGCGCCCATCAGGGTGTCAAAGTTTTCCTGGAGCTTCTGGGCACCAAAGGAAACCTTGCCAATGGGGCAGTGGATGATATTGGTCTTGTCCAGACGGTACTCAATTTTACCAGCTTTGGCTTCGGTTACAGCACGAGCCACATCGGGGGTTACAGTACCAGCCTTGGGGTTGGGCATCAGTCCGCGAGGACCAAGGATTTTACCCAGACGTCCTACAATACCCATCATATCAGGGCTTGCGATTACTACGTCAAAGTCCATCCAGTTCTCAGACTGAATTTTCTGCATCATATCCTCAGCGCCTACATAGTCAGCGCCAGCTGCCTTAGCGGCTTCTACATTTTCGCCTTTGCAGAATACCAGCACACGTACCTTTTTACCAGTACCGTTGGGCAGTACCACCGCGCCACGAACCTGCTGATCGGCGTGACGGGAGTCAACGCCCAATCTTACATGGACTTCTACAGTCTCATCAAATTTGGCCTTGGCGGTTTTGGTGCAGAGTTCCAGAGCCTCTGCTGTATCAAAAAGCTTGGTGCTATCAAACAGCTTTGCGCTGTCCTGATAGTGTTTACCATGTTTCATCGTTTTTCCTCCTTATGAGTGGTGTATAACGGATTATTTCCTCCCACCCGGGTACTGGCTTAGTCGACTACTTCAATACCCATGCTGCGGGCTGTACCGCAGATCATGCTGGTGGCAGCCTCAATCGAGGCAGCGTTCAGGTCGGGCATTTTCTGCTCGGCAATCTTCTGAGCCTGCTCCCTGGTAATTTTACCAACCTTTGTTTTGTTGGGTACGCCAGAACCGCTTTCCAGGCCAGCTGCTTTCTTAATCAGAACCGCTGCCGGAGGGGTTTTGGTAACAAAGGTGAAGGAACGGTCGGCGTATACGGTAATAACAACGGGGATAATCATACCAGCGTCGTTTTTGGTACGCTCGTTAAATTCCTTAGTAAATGCCATAATGTTTACACCATGCTGACCAAGTGCGGGACCAACAGGTGGTGCCGGGGTTGCCTTACCGGCTGGAATCTGCAGCTTAATAAAGCCTACTACCTTCTGTGCCATAGTGTTTGCACCTCCATAATAGTGGTAAATTTCGGAGCAGTATGCTGCTCCTCCCACAGGCTGGACATCCACAGGACATCCAAACCTATCGCGGCATGACTTTCATGCCTTCAGCCAGCCAAAGGCTGACGCTTTTCCCTAAAAAGATTAATCCAAAGCCTGAACCTGATCCAGCTCCAGCTCTACCGGTACATCCTTGCCCATCATGGAAACTGTTACCCGTACCAGGTTTTTTTCCACATCCAGCTGATCGACTACCCCGATAAAGCCATCCAGATATCCGTCGATCACCCGGACCGAATCGCCAACAGCAAAGTTGACTTCGATCTGCTTGGACTCCACACCGAGACGGGAGACTTCCTCTTCGGTGAGAGGTACGGGCTTGGAACCTGGGCCGACGAAACCGGTCACTCCCCGGATGTTGCGTACAACATACCAGGAATCATCGGTCATAATCATCTTGACAAGCACATAGCCAGGGAAAATCTTTCGTTCCACTTCACGCTTTTTGTTGTCCTTTATCTCGGTGACCATCTCTGTAGGTACCCGTACCTCACAGATCAGGTCATGGAGCTTACGGTTTTCCACCGCGTTTTCAATGCTTGTCGCCACTTTATTCTCATACCCGGAATAGGTGTGAACGACGTACCATCTTGCAGTATCAGACATGTTGAACCCTCCGCGCTTTTCCTAAAGAATATTGCGATTAAGCGCCTTTTGTGAAGAGCATCTTGACCAGGGCCGAAAGGATCATGTCAAAACCGCCGATGAGCACCGCAGCAATGATAACCACTACAATAACCACGAGGGTGTTATTGATGATCTGTTTCTTGCTGGGCCATACGACCTTCTTGACTTCGCCTCTCATGTCCCTGAAGAATCGGCTGATCCTCTCAAAGAAACCGACTTTGCCGGACTCGTTTTCGGTTTTAGCCATTTCAGTCCCGCCTTTCGATTACTTGGTTTCTTTGTGAAGAGTGTGTTTCTTACAGAACTTGCAGTATTTGTTCATCTCAAGCCTGTCGGGATCATTCTTCTTGTTCTTCATTGTGTTGTAGTTACGCTGTTTGCACTCTGTGCATGCAAGAGTAATTTTAACCCTCATATCGGCACCTCCTGATTGACGGACTTTGTTTGCCTCCCTCGTAAAGGAAACGCTTGCGTGTTTTTGGACATAAAAAAATAACCCTTTTAGAGGTGTAACTATCATAGCACGAATGTACAGCCCCCGTCAAGGGATATTTCCAAAAAATAAAAGCAAATATTTCCAGCAAAAGGCCTTAAAATCCGGGCAAACTGCCCAAAGCACCCCCTGTTTTTTCCTGTGGGATTACTGGCCTGCCCGGCTTGGCGTCTTCTTTGGGAAAAATCCCGGAAAACCGCCTATTTCAGCGGGTTTTGGAATAGATATAGATTGATTAGGCCGGTACAGTGTGGTACAATAGAGTGTAAAATGCTCAAAAACAATTACCGCCCTGTCCGGGCTGACAGATACAGGACTACAGGAGGAAACAAGCTATGGCAAAAGTGCGGGCCGCCATTATCTTCGGCGGCATGAGCAGCGAGCATGAGGTCTCTCTCATGTCCTCCACCTCGGTGCTCCAAAACATCAACCGGGAAAAATATGACGTCATGATGATCGGCATTACAAAGGATGGCCGCTGGCTGGAATATACCGGCCCGGTGGAACTGATCCGCTCGGGAGAGTGGGAACAGCCCCAGTATACCACCCCTGCCTTCATCGCCCCCGACCGAAGTATTCATGGCCTGGTGGTACTGGGAGAGGGAAAAGCCACTTTTCAGTCCATTGATGTGGCCTTCCCCGTTATGCATGGCCGGTATGCTGAAGACGGCACCATCCAGGGCCTGCTGGAACTGGCGGGCATTCCCTGTGTGGGGCCCGGCGTCCTCTCCAGCGCCGTAGTCATGGATAAACAGTTCACCCATATGATATTGGACAGCGTGGGGATTCCCACCGCCAAATGGCTCTGCCTGCGGCGGGAGGAACCTTTGGATCTCTCTGCCCTGGAGAAAGAGATTGCCAGCCGTTTGAGCGGCTATCCAGTCTTTATCAAGCCAGCCAACGCGGGCTCCTCTGTGGGGGTATCAAAGGCGGAAAATGCCCAGCAGCTGAAAGAAGCCATCCAGCTGGCCTTTTCCCATGACAGCAAGCTGATTATTGAGGAGGCCATTGTAGGCCAGGAGATTGAGTGTGCTGTCATCGGCAATGAGGAACCCTCCACCGCCGGCGTGCTGGGAGAGATTGTCCCCAAGGTGACCTTCTACGACTACGACGCCAAATACTTTGACGACGCCACCGATTTGTATATCCCCGCCCGGATCCCCCAGGAGACTGCCCAGCTCATCAGCGACACCGCTGTACGGGCCTATCAGGCTCTGGAGTGCCGGGGTCTGACCCGGGTGGACTTCTTCGCCAAAAAGGACGGCTCCATTGTCCTCAATGAGGCCAACACTCTGCCGGGCTTTACCCACATCAGCATGTATCCCAAGCTGTTTATTACATCTGGGGTCTCCTATCCCCAGCTCATCGACCGGCTGTTGACTTTGGCCATCCAGTCGGCTTCCCACAAATAATCGCTTTCTTATTATAATATGTGTATGAAAGGACTGAAGCAGATGAATCAGCGTCCCATCGGCGTATTTGACTCAGGGGTAGGCGGCCTTACCGTGGTCAAGGAACTCATGCGGTGCATGCCCCACGAAAATATCGTATACTTTGGGGATACCGGCCGGGTACCCTATGGAACCCGCAGCCGAAACACCATTCAAAAATACGCCAGGCAGGACATTCGTTTTCTGCTGAGCCACAATGTAAAAATGATCATCGCTGCCTGTGGGACGGTCAGCTCCACCATCAGTGACCAGGTAGTGGAACAGCTTCCGATCCCCTTTACCGGCGTGGTAAAGCCCACCGCCCAAAAGGCCTGTGCCCTCTCCCTTTCCGGGAGGATCGGGGTCATCGGAACCACCGCTACCGTCCGGAGCGGCGCCTTTGGCCGGGCCATCCGGGGTGTTCGTTCCGACGCGGTGGTCATTGGCAATGCCTGCCCTCTTTTTGTCCCCCTGGTGGAAAATGGATTTATCCAGCAGGACAATCCGGTCACCCGGATGGTGGCCCAGCAATATTTAAAGCCCATCCAGGAGGAAAAGGTAGACACCCTGATTTTAGGCTGTACCCACTACCCACTGCTCTTTAATATGATCAATGAACTGCTGGACTACCAGGTGACCCTGGTGGACGCGGGGAAAGCTACGGCGGAATATGCCTGTAACTATCTGACCGAACACGCCATGCTCAACGACAGCCAGCAGGAGGGGCAGCGCAAATTTTTTGTTTCAGACCAGCCTGAGAGCTTTATGTCGGTGGCCGAGATGTTTTTGGGCATACCGGCGCCGGAGGCGGTCCATGTGGATTTGGACCTGCTGGAATAAATAAGGAGGCACCATACATTTGAAAAAGGACGTACTAATCTCCATTAAGGGAGTACAGGTAGTGGACGGGGAGCGGGACAGTATCGAGCTGTTTACCACCGGCAGCTATTACAAAAAAGGCGGCCATTACTACATCAGCTATCAGGAGTCGGAGGCTACCGGTTTTAATGACACCCGCACCACCCTGAAAATAGAGGATGAAAACCGGATTACCCTGCTGCGCTCGGGGAAAAATCCCAGCCAGCTGATTGTGGAAAAAGGCCGGCGCAACCAGTGTTACTACGGAACCGAGGCCGGCTCCCTGCTCATTGGGGTTTCGGGGGACAAAATTGTCTCCCGGCTCACCGACCAGGGGGGAGATCTGGAATTTAAATATTCCCTGGATATCAATACCTCACTGGCCAGTGAAAATGAAGTGTTTATTCAAGTCAAGGAGTGTGTAAAATAAAATGTCAAATCCTGTCGCCAGCGCCCAACTGCAACTGAAAAACATCATAGACGGCGCTTTTGCCGCCGCCATGGCCCAGGGGACCCTCCCCCAGGCGGAGATCCCCGCCTATGTCATCGAAATTCCCAAGGACACCAGCCACGGGGATTTTGCCACCAACGCCGCTATGGTCTGCGCCAAAACATTCCGGCTGCCTCCCCGTAAAATCGCGGAAATCCTCACCGGATGCTGTGACCTCACCGACAGCTCCTTTGAGCGGATGGAAATTGCCGGGCCGGGATTTATCAACTTTTTCCTCAACCAGTGTTGGTTCGCCCAAACAGTGGAGGACGTACTGGCCGACGGGGAAAACTACGGCCGCTCTGACTTTGGCAAAGGCAAACGGGTCAATGTGGAATTTGTCTCGGCCAACCCCACCGGCCCCATGCATATGGGCAACGCCCGGGGCGGCGCCATCGGCGACTGCCTGGCTGCGGTGATGGATTTCGCCGGCTACGAGGTGACCCGGGAGTTCTATATCAACGACGCGGGCAACCAGATTGAAAAATTCGCCAATTCCCTCCAGGTGCGGTATCTCCAGCACTTTTTGGGAGAGGACGCTGTGGAATTCCCCGAGGACGGCTACCATGGGGAGGACATCAAACAGCGGGTGCGGGAGTTCGCCGCCATCCATGGGGACGCCTATCTCCACACCAGTGAGGAGGAGCGGAAAAAGGCCCTGGTGGATTACGCCCTGCCGGCCAACGTGGCGGGACTGAAAGCCGACCTGGAAAAATACCGCATCCAGTATGACGTGTGGTTCTCGGAAAACTCCCTCCACCAGAGCGGGGCGGTCAAGGAGGCCATTGACAAGCTGACCCAGCTGGGCTGCACCTATGAAAAGGACGGCGCTCTCTGGTACAAGTCCTCCCAGTTTGGCTGTGAAAAGGACGACGTACTGGTGCGGGCCAACGGAATTCCCACCTACTTGGCAGCGGATATCGCCTACCACTACAACAAATTCGCTGTCCGGGGCTTTGATCTGGCCATCGACGTGTGGGGCGCCGACCACCATGGCCATGTGGCCCGGATGAAAGGCGCCATGGACGCCATCGGTCTGGACGGCAGCAAGCTGGACATTGTACTGATGCAGCTGGTCCGGCTGATGAAGGATGGCCAGCCCTATAAGATGAGCAAACGGACCGGCAAGGCCATTACCCTCACCGATCTGCTGGAGGATATCCCCATCGACGCTGCCCGGTTCTTCTTTAACATGCGGGAGCCCAACTCCACCTTGGACTTTGATCTGGACTTGGCGGTGGAACAGTCCTCCCAGAACCCGGTCTACTATGTCCAGTACGCCCATGCCCGGATTTGCAGCATCATCAAGAACCTGGCCAGCGAGGGCATCCAGCGCCGGCCTGTAACCCAGCAGGAGTGCTGCCTGCTGGCTACCCCCGAGGAGCGGGAGCTGATCCGCTGCCTGGCCCAGCTGCCAGAGGAGATCATTCAGGCCGCCAAAAATTACGACCCGGCCCGGGTGACCAAATATGTCATTGACCTGGCCACCCTCTTCCACAAGTTCTACAATGTCTGCCGCTGTAAGTGCGAGGACGAGTGTCTCATGCAGGCCCGTCTGGCTCTCTGCGCCGCGGTACGGCAAACCATTGAGAATGTATTGGCTCTTCTGAAAATTGACGCTCCTGAGTCCATGTAACCAGGGGGAAAGGACACCAAATACCATGATGGCATCTGAACGACTTACCCCTCCCCTTCTGATGGATGGAAATACTGTGGCTCTTTACAGTACCCGTCAGGGGGCGGAGGAAAGCCACCTGCTGGCCCAGTGGATGACCGATCATCCTCACCAGAGCCTTGTGGCGCAACAGGAATTTTTATCGGCTGGTTGTGATATCCTCACCATCAGCGACCATTGGACCCCTCAAAACCACCAGGGAAACCTCTCTGGCGTCCTGGCTTTGCGGGAGGCCGTAGGCACCCACGGGATGGTAGCAGGTGCTATGGGTCCCACCGGGCTCATCTGCGAGCCCTTTGGAGACACCCCTTATCTGGAACTGATGAATCTCTATGCCCACCGGGCACTTGCCCTGCGGAACGCCGGTGTAGAAATTCTGCTGCTGGACCAGATGGTGTCCCTGGCTGAGGCCAGGGCTGCTTTGCTGGGGGCCCGGCAGGCGGGGCTTCCGGTCTATGTCTCCTTTGCCGTAGACCAGGAGGGCCGCACCTCCACCGAGGCAGACCTGCTGTCCTGCCTGATTGTGCTGCAGTATCTGGGAGCTGCTGCTGTGGGATTTCACTCTCCCGGTGACCGGATCTCCACCCTGCAGCTTCTGGGCCATATTGCCCCCTATGCCACTGTGCCCATCTTTGTACGGCTCACCGCCCAGGGGGTGACCCAGGAATATCTGGAGGGCTTCTCTATCTCTCCCTCCCAAATGGAAGCCTACGCCACCCAGGCCCTGCGGGCAGGGGCGGGGATTTTGGCGGCGGGCCAAGGTACCACACCGGAACATATGGCTGCCATCAAACAGGCTGTCACCCAGTTTGAACCAGAGGACTGTGTCATTGAAAAAGACACCGAAACCCTGGTGGCCGCCTGTGCCGACCAGCCCTTCTTTCTGGACCCGGATCATCTGGAATTTTCCCAGCCCATCCCCTGCTACTCGGATATGTCCGATGACATCATCGCCGCCGAGGACGCTGGCTGTGATGTGCTTTGTGTCCAGGTGGAAACGGTGGAGGATGCCTACAATCTGGGGCTCAACGCCCATATGTTCCGCCTGCCGGTCTGCATTGCCGCTGACAGCACCGAAGCTCTGGAAGCTGCCCTGCTGTACTATGTAGGCAGGGCCCTGGTAGATTCCCTTTCGGACATCGACCCAGACCAACTACAGGAGCTGGCCAAGGGATATGGAGCCATTGTCATCTAACCTGCAATAAACATAAAAACGCGCTGTTCCTTTTTGGAACAGCGCGTTTTTTACGTAATTTATGAAACAGATTAAATTTATACAGTAATTTCGCCGGCTCTTTGCAGGCAGACCTTTGCCACAGCGGGGCCCACCATCTCGTAGATCAGGGTGCCGCAGAGAACTACCGCCCGGATCACACTGGCATACTCAGGCACTATACTCTCCGCCACCAGGGAGAGGCCAATGGCCACACCTGCCTGGGGCATAAGGGTTGGACCCAGGTATTTACACACTGTATCGGGAGCTTTCATCAATTTGGCGCCTACAGTGGCTCCCAGCATCTTTCCAATGACCCGGAGCACCACATAGGTGACACCCACCACACCGATGGTAGGGATGACCGACAGATTCAGCTCGGCACCGGACAGGACAAAGAACAGCATAAACAAAGGAGGGGTCATGGAGTCAGCAATCTTGAAGATATGTTCGCTTGCATTGCTCACATTGACCAAAACCGCTCCCAGCACCATACAGGTCAGCAGGGAGGAGGCCCCCAGGGTGTCCGAAAGGGCAATGGCCATAAAGACAAACCCAATGATAATGTTCATCCGGTTGGATTCCTTTTTAAAGTACCGCAGTGGGATGGTAAACAGGATACCCAGCACACCGCCGATGACTACTGAAAGGCCAATCTCGCCCAAAGGCTCCAAAATGGAGAGAAGCAGGGAACCACTGGCCGAACTGTCGGTCAGAGACTTGGCCACCGCCACCGAAAAACCAAAGGAAATCAAAGCTACGGCATCATCCAAGGCCACTACGCTTAACAGGGTCTCGGTCACTGGCCCTTTGGCCTTGTACTGTTTGACCACCATGACAGTGGCAGCCGGCGCTGTAGCGGCGGCAATGGCACCCAGTACCAGGGAAAAGGGCAGACTGTAACCCACCACAACCAGGCCGATTACCACCAGTACAACCGCGGTCACCGCCTCAAAGATAGCGATGACAATGGGGGTAAATCCCACCCGGCGGAAAAAGCTCATTTTAAACTCGCCGCCAATGGAGAAGGCAATAAAACCCAGAGCCATACTGGAAACAATGCTCATGGAGGAGATGACATCCTCCGGCACAATCCCCAATACCGAGGGCCCCATAATCAGACCGCCCACCAGATAACCGGTTACATTGGGCAGCTTACAATGTTTGGCCATCCGGCCAAAAAACAACCCGGAGAAAAACAGAACAGATAAATAAAACAACACGCCAAATTCCACGTTAACAGTTCCCTTCTATATGCATTCCCTTTTGAAAATCCACCGGCACTGTAAAGACTACGCCAGTATCCTCTTTGGAGAGATCCCCCACCACCGACTCAATCACCTGGATGGCTTTGGGAATTTGTTCATCCCGCAGGACTGCCATAATGGTTTTGCTCTCCTCCCGGTCGGGGTTGAGGATTGCCCGCAGGGAACCCATAAAAGAAATTTCCTCATCGTAACTGGAGAGGGTGTGCACCATACCGGTGCTGTTTAAAATGGTGGCGCCTACAATGTGGGCGTTGGCCAGCTGGGCCAACAGCTCTTCCAGAACTTCCACCTTGTTGAGAATCAGAACCAGCAGTTTCATTCCGACTTCTTTCCTTTCCATGAGAGATGCCTGTCATTTCTTACAAACAGGAAACTCTTTCATTGTCTATTTTGCCGTTCCTTATTATACTCCCCCTACTGCGGAACATCAATGGACAGTTTTCATAAAAGATCCGGCTTCGCCTGAGCATTGTTCTGTTTTTCTACCGAAAAGACATGCTGTTTTATTCCCTTTTATTATAGTACGGGCAAAACAAAGCCGCAACCAGCAAACAGCTCTTCCATTGTCGTTTGGACTGATCAGCCAATGCCTTGGGGTAAGAATTGTATCTTTTCTACCAAACAGCCCATCAAATCTCTTTGTCCTTTTACAAATCCACCGATTTTTCTCAAAATAGTTGACAGACGGGCTGTATCGTAGTAAGATAACAACATTCTTGATATTTTAGTATGCTACTATGCTACTAAGTTAAAATATCAAAATAAACTGGAAAGGATGCCCGATTTATGAACCCAATGGAACTGGCTGGCACCATCGCCAACGAAATTACCCAGTGGAGACGAGAGCTCCATCAGATTCCCGAGTGCGGGCTGCTTCTGCCTCAGACGGCCAACTATGTACAGTCCAAACTCCAGGGATGGGGAATTCCTTACCATACCTACCAGCGACATTCGGGCATCCTCGCTGTTTTAGGTAAACCGGGAAGTAAAACCATCGCCATCCGGGCGGATATGGACGGCTTGCGCCTCAAGGAAGAGACCGGCCTGCCCTACGCCTCCAAAAACGACAACATGCACGCCTGTGGCCACGACGCCCACACCGCCATTCTGCTGGGAGTTGCCAAGCTTCTGAAAGAGCAGGAGCACCTGCTGAACGGCCAGGTAAAACTGATATTTCAACCGGCGGAAGAGGGCCCCGGCGGTGCTCCCTATATGATCAAGGACGGTGTATTGGACGGAGTGGACGCCATGCTGGCTCTCCACTGCAGCCGGGACCCGGACCACAAACCCGGTGACATCGCGGTGCGCTACGGCAACATGAACGCTGCCGATGACCAGGCCTATCTGACCATCTACGGCCAGGGAGGCCATGGGGCTTCCCCCCATCAGTGTGTGGACCCGGTGGCCATTTCGGCTCTGGTACTCACCGCCCTGCAACAGATTGTCAGCCGGGAGATCAAGCCCAGCACCCCAGCGGTTATCACCTTCGCCACCGTCCAGATTGGGCGTGGCGCTGAAAATATCATCGCCGACTCGGCCTTCTTGAAAGGTACCGTCCGCACCCCCAACTATGAAGTACGGGAATTTGTACTGACCCGAATTCGGGAAGTGGTGGAGGGTATTACCGCCGCTATGCGGGGCCGGTGTGAGCTGGAATTCAAAGACGGCTATCCTCCCCTTATCAACGATGACAAGATGGTGGACCGGTTTTTGGCTTCAGCCAGCAAACTGATGCCCCAGGAGAATATCCACATCCTGCCTGAGGGCTCTATGGGCGGCGAGGACTGCGCCTTCTTCTTTGAAAAGGTCCCCGGCTGCTTCTTCCGGCTGGAAGTGGCTGCCCCCCACACCGACGGAGTAGTCTATCCCGGACACAACTCCAAATTCTGTATCGACGACAGTCTGCTCTATAAAGGAACCGGCCTGTTTATCCAGGCGGTACTGGACTATTTAAACGACACAAACCTGTAATTTGGATTGGAGAATAGAAAATGAAATCAAATATTGTGACAAAGGCTCTTTCGGCCTTTTTGGTTTGCTGCACCCTTTTGGCCTCACTAAGCGGCTGTGCCAGCTCCCCCTCCTCTTCCAGCGAGGGTTCATCCCAGCCTGCCAACCGGCTGGAAGCCATCAAGGAGAGAGGCTACCTGGAGGTGGCCACCGAACCCTATTTCGCCCCCAATGAGTTTATCGACTCCACCAAGGATGGGGAAATCGTGGGCTCGGACATTGAGCTGGCCCAGCGGATCGCCGACTCCCTTGGAGTGGAGTTGCGGATCATCCCTCTAGAATTCACCGCGGTTCTCAGCAGCGTCACCGAGGGAAAATATGACCTGGCCATCTCCTCCCTGGCCTATATGCCCTCCCGGGCGGAGGCTATGGACCTTTCCAAAGGCTACTATGTAAATCCCGAACAGAAGGGCTACGGCCTGCTGGTGCCTGCCGACCAGGCGGACAACTATGAGAGCTTTGAAGATTTCGCCGGTAAAACCATCGCCTGTCAAAGCGGCTCCCTCCAGGAGATGTTTGTTACCGAACAGATGAGCGATCTGAAAGAGGTGGTGCGGGTATCCAGCTCCACCGATGCCTACCTGATGGTGTCCGAGGGCAAGGCGGACGCGGCGGCCTGTTCCATCGCCTCGGCGGAGCTCTACACCGGCGCCAACCCTGGATTGGCCATTCTAGACTTTAAATTCTATTTTGACCCCCAATATGACGGCACCCGGGTGGGTGTTCCCAAGGGGGAAACCGAACTGCTGGAAGCAGTCAACAAGGTCATCGATGAGGTAGTGGAATCGGGCGAGTACGACCAGTGGCACGCCCAGTACACCGAGTACGCCAAATCTCTGGGTATCCAGTAAATTTTTCTGGCAGAAAAGAGGTACTGTCCTATGCTCCTGGTGGAACAAATTATTAAAATCTGGTCAAAATATTCTACTGTTTTTCTGGACGGCCTGACCGGAACCCTTTGGATTTCCGCCGTCACCGTATTTTTCGGCACCCTGCTGGGGATGATGTGGGCGCTGGTCCAGCTCTCCAAGGTGCGTCCCCTCACCACTATCTATGGATGGTATGTGGGCCTCATCCGGGGCACCCCTATTTTGCTCCAGCTGTATTTCTTCTGGCTCTGGTTGCCCAAGGCCCTGCCACTGGAACTGAGCAACACCCAATGCGTCATTGTGGCCCTGGTGGTCAATTCCAGCGCCTATGTGGCTGAGGTGATCCGGGCAGGCATCCAGGCGGTGGACTTCGGCCAGACCGAGGCTGCCAAAAGCCTGGGGCTCAGCAACCGAAATATGATGTGTTATGTCATCCTGCCCCAGGCGGTGAAAAATATCCTCCCCGCCCTGTGCAACGAGTTCATCAGTATGATCAAACAGACCTCCCTGGCATCGGTATTCTTTGTCAGCGAGCTGACCACCTCCTTTAAGACGGTTCAGTCCATCACCTTTCTGGCCATCCCGCCCCTGATTATCAGCGGTATGATCTATCTGGTGGTCATCACTTTTCTTTCCAAAATGGTCAATCTCTTTGAGGGGAGGCTGCGGGTCAGTGACTAAGGACGCGAAGGCTATTTTGCAGGTAGTGGACCTGCATAAACAGTTTAAAGACCTGGAAGTTCTCCGGGGCATTACCGAAGAGGTTCGGGAGGGGGAAGTGGTTTCCATTATTGGCCCCTCCGGCAGCGGGAAAAGCACCTTTCTCCGGTGTCTCAACCTGTTGGAACGGCCCACCTCCGGCCAGGTGTATTTCCAGGGGGTGGAGATCACCGACAAAAAAATTGACATCGACCGGCACCGGCAGAAAATCGGCATGGTGTTCCAGCACTTCAATGTGTTTCCTCACCTGACGGTACTGCAAAACATCACCCTGGCCCCCACTTTGGAACGGAAGATTCCCAAGGAGGAGGCCAAAGACCGGGCCCTTGCCCTATTGGAACAGGTGGGACTGGTAGACAAACAGAACGAGTACCCCCGCAAGCTCTCCGGCGGCCAGAAGCAGCGGCTGGCCATTGTGCGGGCCCTGGCCATGGAGCCGGAGGTCATGCTCTTTGACGAGCCCACCTCCGCCCTGGACCCGGAGATGGTCAAGGATGTGCTGGGGGTTATCAAGGACCTGGCCCTCTCTGGCATGACCATTGTCAATGTGACCCATGAAATGGGCTTTGCCCGGGAACTTTCCGACCGGGTGCTGTTTATGGATGAGGGGGTCATCGCCGAGCAGGGCAGCCCCCGGGAGATTTTCGGCAATCCCCAAAACTCCAGAACCATAGATTTTCTCTCCAAGGTGTTATAAAAACCAGGCCCCGGCATATGCCGGGGCCTGGTTTATTTTACAAACTATTGGCTGTCCTGCGCCAGATAAAAGTCATAGAGCATCTCTGAGAGCTCCACCTGCAAAACCTGGCAGATACAGGCCAGCTCATAATCGGTTACAATCCGCATGTTGCGTTCGATTTTACTGACCATCTGCTGGTCCATATTGACCCCCAACACCTGCAGGCGGGCCGCCAATTCCCTTTGGGAGAGACCCGCTTTTGTTCTGTGGTGCTTTAGCTGGCGGGAAATGATATTGGTATTGCCGTCAAATTGAATCTTTCTCATAATCATCACGTGAATACAATGTATTTTACTTGACAGTACCATAGTTTTTACAATAGAATACGTTATATAAACGTAAATCGGAAATTATGAGGTGCGCCTATGAACAAGGAACCGGATATTTTGTACCAGCTATATTATGGCAACATTCGTCCCTGTGAGGAACGGTATCCCCAGGACCCTCAGTTTCAAGGAGAACTGGCCAAGTTTTTAGAAATGAAAAAGACTTTGTCTGCCCAATTGAGCGGCAGCCAAAACCGCTGTTTAGACGCTCTGCTCCGCCAACGGTACCAGTATTTTCACTTTGAGTTGGCTGAAGCCTTCGCCTCCGGGTACCGGCTGGGGGTGCAGCTTACAACTGCGGCTCTGGATCAAAGGGAGGAATAAAAAAACAGCGGCGGAACCAAAGGTTCCGCCGCTGTTGTCTTTTTTTGTTATTTCTCCTGATTTTCCCGCTGGGCCGAGACGGTCAGCTTCTCCCCGTCGTAGTCCACCGTAATGTGGGTACCAGGCAGCAGGTCGTCGGCAATGATCATCCGGCTGATGAGGGTTTCCACCTTGCTCTGGAGGAACCTCTTCAGGGGACGGGCGCCATAGACTGGGTCGTAGCCCTGATCCACCACATACTGTTTGGCGGCGTCGGTGAGGGAGACAGTCAGCTGTTTGTCCTTGAGCCGCTGCTGCAAACCAGCCACCAGCAGATCCACAATGGAAGTGATCTCGGTTTTGGTGAGGGGTTTGTAGAAGACGATCTCATCCAACCGGTTGAGGAACTCCGGCCTGAACTGGCTGCGGAGCAGCCCCTCCACCTGCTGGCGAGCCTCATCGCTGATCTGGCCGTCGGGGCCGATGCCCTCCAAAATGAACCCGGAGCCCAGGTTGGAGGTGAGGATGATGATGGTGTATTTAAAGTCCACGGTACGGCCCTGGGAGTCGGTGATCCGGCCGTCATCCAGTACCTGAAGCAGGATGTTGAACACATCGGGATGGGCCTTTTCTACCTCATCAAAGAGGACCACCGAGTAGGGTTTCCGGCGGACCGCCTCGGTCAGCTGGCCACCCTCCTCATAGCCCACATATCCGGGAGGCGCTCCGATGAGACGGCTCACCGAGAATTTCTCCATATACTCGGTCATATCAATCCGGACAATGTTCTTCTCATCGTCAAAGAGGGCCTGGGCCAGGGCCTTGGCAAGTTCGGTTTTACCTACGCCGGTGGGGCCCAGGAACAGGAAAGAGCCAATGGGCCGGTTGGGGTCCTGAATTCCCGCCCGGGACCGCAGAATGGCCTCGGTCACCTTTTCCACTGCCTCATCCTGGCCGATAACCCGCTGGTGGAGAATGTCCTCCAGATGGAGCAGCTTCTCCCGCTCCCCCTCCATCAGTTTGGAGACAGGGATACCAGTCCAACGGGCCACAATCCGGGCGATCTCCTCCTCGGTCACCTTATCCCGCAGCAGGGAGTTGCTGTTCTCCGCCTGCTGGGAGATCTTCTCCTCGGCTTCCAACTCCTTCTGTAAAGCCGGCAGCTTGCCATATTTCAGCTCGGCCGCCTTGTTGAGGTCGTATTCCCGCTGGGCCTTCTCGATTTCAGCTCCCAGCTGTTCAATTTCCTCCCGCAGCTTCTGCACCTTGGAAATGGCGTTTTTCTCGTTTTCCCACTGGGCTTTCATGCTCTTGAACTGCTCCCGCATGTCAGCCAGCTCTTTCTGGATCTCCTGGAGGTGCTCCTGGGCGATGGCGTCCTTCTCCTTTTTCAGGGCAGCCTCCTCAATTTCGTGCTGCATAATCTTACGGGAGATCTCATCCAGCTCGGTGGGCATGGAATCCATCTCGGTACGGATCATGGCACAGGCCTCATCCACCAGGTCGATGGCCTTATCTGGTAAAAATCGGTCGGAAATATACCGATTGGATAAAACAGCCGCCGCAATCAGCGCCTGGTCCTGGATTTTTACTCCATGGTATACCTCATACCGCTCTTTGAGGCCCCGGAGGATAGAGATGGTGTCCTCCACAGAGGGCTCATCCACCATAACAGGCTGGAACCGCCGCTCCAAAGCCGGGTCCTTTTCGATATACTGATGGTATTCATTGAGGGTAGTGGCGCCGATACAGTGAAGCTCGCCCCGGGCCAGCATGGGCTTGAGCAGGTTGCCCGCGTCCATGGCGCCCTCGGTTTTGCCGGCGCCCACAATGGTGTGGAGCTCATCAATAAAGAGGATGATGCCGCCCTCGCTCTTTTTGATCTCGGCCAGCACCGCTTTCAGACGTTCCTCAAACTCGCCCCGGAATTTGGCCCCTGCCACCAGGGAACCCATATCCAAAGAGAAGATCTTCCGGTCCTTTAAGCTGTCGGGCACATCTCCCCGGACAATCCGCAGGGCCAGCCCCTCAGCAATGGCGGTTTTACCTACGCCGGGCTCACCAATGAGCACCGGGTTGTTTTTGGTTTTACGGGAAAGAATCCGAATGACATTCCGAATTTCGTTGTCCCGGCCGATCACCGGGTCCAGCTTCTGGTTCCGGGCCAGTTCCACCAGGTCGGAGCCATATTTTTTCAGCACGTCATAGGTGGATTCGGGGGAGTCGCTGGTCACCCGGGTATTGCCCCGGACAGTGGCCAGCACCGACAAAAAGTTGTCCCGGGTGATGGCGTACTGGCGGAAAATTTTCTCCATGGCGCTGTTGGGATGATCCAAAATAGCCAGGAAGATGTGCTCCACCGAGACATACTCATCTCCCATCTGACCGGCCTGCTGTTCAGCGGCGGTCAGGGCCCGGTCCATATCCCCGGACACATAGATTTTCCCCTGCTCCCGGCCGGGACCGGTGACCTTGGGCAGCCGGCCAATGGCCTGTTTCAGATCGTACCGCATGGTGTTGTCATCGGCGCCCAGCTTTTTCAGCAGCTGGGGAATAAGCCCGTTTTCCTGCACCAGCAGAGCATAAACCATATGCTCCTGGTCGATCTGCATATTCTGATATTCAATGGCGCAGTTCTGCGCCTCCTGGATGGCCTCCAGGGATTTCTGTGTAAACTTCTGCGCATTCATTCTGCATGCCTCCTCTGATCTTCTGGGTAAAATTTATATAATGGTGGCGCCCCCTTTAAGATGGGCGCTGTAGAGTTTTTCCAGCTCGTTATAGGCCTGTTGGGGATTGTCCAGCA
>CALXEL010000118.1 GCA_944387315.1 uncultured Clostridia bacterium | reverse complement strand
GCCAAGCTGCAGGGGGTGCAAAAGGTCTCGGTCAACCTGCTGGCCAACTCCATGGTGGTGGAGTACGACGAAGGCACCCTTGGCGACCAGCAGATAGAGGCGGCTGTGGACCAGGCCGGTTACCACGCCCAAGTCCACGCTCCACAGCAAAAAAGCCGGGAGCAAACCCGTCCCGCCACCGACCTGATGGCGGAAGAAACAGCCCACATGAAACGGCGGCTGGTTGTCTCTTTTCTGTTTTTAATTCCACTTTTCTATATTTCCATGGGCCACATGATGGGCCTGCCCATTCCCTCATTCCTACATGGTACACAAAACGCCCTGTCTTTCGCTTTCACCCAGTTTTTGCTGGCTCTGCCCATTTTGTATGTCAATGACAAATACTACAAGGTGGGGTTTAAATCTCTGATTAAGGGTTCCCCCAACATGGATACCCTCATTGCCATTGGCTCTTCCGCCGCCATGATCTACGGCGTATGGGCCATTTACCAGATTGGCTATGGGCTGGGTCATGGCGACTTGGCACTGGTGGAGACCTATTCCATGGATCTCTACTTTGAGTCCGCCGCCACCATTTTAACCCTGATTACACTGGGTAAATACCTAGAGACCCGCTCCAAGGGCAAAACCTCTGAAGCCATCACCAAACTGATGGACCTGGCTCCCAAAACCGCTACCGTCCTGCGGGAAAACACCGAGGTGGAGATCCCGGTGGAAGAGGTTGTAGTAGGCGATATAGTAGTAGTCCGCCCTGGCCAGAGCATCCCGGTAGACGGTATCATTGTGGAGGGCAGTTCCTCGGTGGATGAATCAGCCCTCACCGGAGAGAGTATCCCGGTGGAAAAACAAAAAGATGACAAGGTGATTGCCGCCACCGTCAACAAATCTGGCTACTTTAAGTTCCGGGCCCTGAAGGTAGGCAATGACACCACCCTGGCCCAGATTATCCAGCTGGTGGAGGACGCCAGCTCTTCCAAAGCCCCTATCGCCAAACTGGCCGACAAGGTCAGCGGCATTTTTGTTCCAGTAGTGATCACCATTGCCCTGGCTGCCACCATCATCTGGCTACTGCTGGGCAAACCCTTTGACTTTGCCCTTTCCATCGGCATTGCGGTGCTGGTTGTCTCTTGCCCCTGTGCCCTGGGTCTGGCCACCCCAGTGGCCATTATGGTGGGAACCGGCAAAGGCGCCGAAAACGGCATTCTAATCAAATCCGCCGAGTCCCTGGAAACCGCCCACACCATCCAGACGGTGGTTCTGGACAAAACCGGCACTATTACCGAAGGCAAGCCCAGAGTTACCGATCTGCTGCCTGCTGCTGGTGTTTCCACAGAAAAACTGCTGGAAATTGCCGCAGCGTTGGAACAACCATCGGAACACCCGCTGGCAGAAGCCATTTTGGAGGAGGCCCAGAGCCGCGGAATACCCATATCCCCCGCAGAGGGCTTCCAGGCAATCCCCGGCCAGGGTGTCACCGGACAGATCGAAGGCACTCTCTACTATGCCGGTAACCAGAAAATGATGGAAGCCCATGAAATAGACGGGGCCAGCTTCTATCCCCTGGGGGAACAGCTGGCTCAGGATGGGAAAACCCCTCTCTACTTTGCCGATTCCCAGCGGGTTCTGGGCTGCATCGGAGTAGCCGATGTGATTAAGCCCACCAGCAAAGCCGCCATCAGCGAGCTGGAAGCCATGGGCATTGAAGTGGTCATGCTCACCGGAGACAACCAGCGCACCGCCAGCGCCATTCAGCGGCAGCTGGGTATCTCCCGGGTAGTGGCTGAGGTCATGCCCCAGGACAAGGAACGGGAAATCGCTGCCATTCAAAAAACAGGCAAAAAAGTTGCCATGGTGGGAGACGGCATCAACGATGCTCCCGCTTTGGCCCGGGCTGATGTGGGCGTAGCCATTGGCGCCGGCACCGATGTAGCCATTGAGTCGGCAGACATTGTACTGATGAAGAGCGATTTGATGGATGTGGTCACCGCGGTACAACTGAGCAAGGCTGTAATCCGCAACATCAAGATGAATCTGTTTTGGGCATTCTTTTACAACACCATTGGTATTCCCTTAGCGGCAGGATTGTTCTACCCCCTGTTCCAATTGAAACTCAATCCTATGTTTGGAGCCTTCGCCATGAGCTTAAGCTCGGTGTGCGTGGTTTCCAACGCCCTGCGTCTCAAGCTGTTCCGGCCGGTGTTTCACGCCGGACAAAATACCGCCTCTCCCCAACTGGATATACCATCTGAAACCCTTAAGCCATCCCAGCCGGAAGAGGCCACCATTTTTGAAAACAAAGGAGAAGATAGTATGACCAAAGTAATGACCATTGAAGGAATGAGCTGCCACCATTGTTCCGGACGGGTAGAAAAAGCCCTCAACGCCCTGGATGGTGTATCTGCTGTTGTCAATCTGGAGGCCAAAACCGCCACCATCACCCTGACCAAAGAGGTAAGCGATGAGGTTCTGACCCAAGCGGTTACCGACGCCGGTTATGAAGTAACCGACATTCACTAAACTTTTAGCAGAAAGAAAGGAGGCACATCCATGCGCGCGGACAGAGATAAGGTGGCTCGGCTGCTGAAAACAGCCAGGGGACAGATTGATGGAATTTTAAAGATGGTAGAGGATAACCGATACTGTCTGGATATTTCCAACCAGTTGATGGCTACCCAATCCATTCTCAGCAAGGTCAACAAAGAAATTCTGCGAGCCCATATGGAGGGATGTGTCAAAGAGGCTTTCTCCAGTGGAAACGAAGGAGAAAAAATTGAAGAAATTATAACCCTCATTGACAAATTGTCCCGTTAACCAACCTCTTTTCCCCTCTGAGCACAGCAAACAAAAAGGACTGTTCGGTTTAAAAACCGAACAGTCCTTTTTTATAAGCTGTAGTTTTTCTTAACCTTTTACTACTCGGGTGATCCGCTCCAAAGCTTTTTCAATGGTGGCACGGTCTGGGCCGTAGGAGAACCGTACCCAATGACGATAGGGCTCCTCAGAGGGACGGGTACGGAAGGGCCGCACATCAAAGAAATGGCCGGGCACTGTCATAACCTTCTCTTTTAAGCAGGCAAAGAAGAACTCGTCAGCATCGGAAAGTTTCCCAGGCAGGTTCTCCACCGAACACCAGAGATAGAAGGTGCCCAAAGGCGCTCTGGCCGGTTTGATTCCCAGCTTCTCCAGGCCATCCAGCAGCAGCTTTCTCTTGTAGGCAAACTCCTTGCGGACCGCTTCCAACTCCTGCTCCGCCTGTCCTGGCTGCAAAGCGGCAATGGCAGCCCGCTCAGCGCAGGTGGAAGGACCTCCGTCTACAGCACTGGCAGCACGATTGATCATTTCAATAATATGTTTAGGACCTAAAGCCCAACCGCAGCGCCAGCCAGGATACCGGAATCCTTTGGTCAGGCCATCAAAAACCACAATGGGATCTTTATCAATATCTTCCACATAACGCAGTACCGACACAGGATTGGTGCCAGGTGTACCATCCTCATTATAAATAAACTGGGAATAGAACTCATCTACACCCAGCAGGCAATTTTCCTGACGGGCAGCCTCCACATATTTTTTCAAATCCTCATCTTTGAGAACTTCACCAGTGGGATTGCAAGGGTTGGAAAATACAAAAGCATCCAATTTTTCCTGATGGATAAAGTGGAGAAACTTCTCAGGGGGAACACTAAAGCCATCTTTGGCATCTGCCCGAACTTCCAACAGTACACAGCGCTGCCGCAAAGTGTTGAGATAGTCCTCGTAGGCAGTATAGTCAGGGTTTTTATAACCCACTCTGGCACCATCAGCCAGAATAGAGAAAAGCCGAGTCAAAGCCAGACGACCACCAGAGGCAAAGCTTACATTGTCAATAGTATATTGGCTTTTTCCCTGACGGTAAGTACGGTTTACAAAATCACAGATAGCCTGACGCACCTCAACTGTGCCTCCCAAAGGACCATAGGCGTGATCCATAGGCTCCAGATTGATCTGATTAATACGGGGAGGCGCATCGGGAATCTCACCCACTTCCGGCTGTCCCTGTCCCAGGTTACACCAGTCGGGATGTCCGTTGTAATACCCCAATTTGGAAGCTTCATTGGTAGCCCAGATAACTCCCATATAGGGCACATGCCGCACCATGGAAAAATTAGAATCTGCCATTTTAACAACCCTTCTTTCTCATATTACTTTCTGCTCATTGGACAAAATAAATAGATAGCAGAACTTATCTAAAGGTTTAAACCTCTTTTAAATATTAAAAGATTCCTTGCATTTTGTCAAGCTAAATCGATAAAGTGAAGGAAAAAATTCACTGTCATTAATAGAACTGATGTACTTCTGTCTGGAAGTAGCGTTCCAGATCGAAAGGAGAAAACACCCCTTTATCGGTTACAACACCGCTGATAAGATGGGGGGGTGTCACATCAAAAGAGGGGTAGATGGCCTTTACCCCTGGCAGGGTGTTAGGGATACCCCGATAGCTGAGCACCTGTGCCGGATCTCTTTCCTCAATGACAATATCCTTTCCGCTGAACTTATCCCCATCAGGAATTCCTGTGACAAAATAGGGAATTCCAAACTCTTTGGCCAGCAATGCAATCTGGAAGGTACCAATCTTGTTGGCAATATGTCCATCCCGGCAGATGGTGTCTGCCGCTGAGGTAAACAGATCAATGCCCTTGCGCTCCATAGCGTAAGCCACCATATTGTCGGTAATAACAGTAGTGTCAAAACCCATTTCCACACAGCAGCTGGAAGTCAGCCGGGCTCCCTGCAGATAGGGACGTGTTTCGGCGCAAACAATCTTCACCGGGTTATTTTGCCGGCGGGCAGCCCGCAGCATCATACCGATGATTGTCTCTCCAAAGCACTGGGTCAATACGGTTCCTCCCTGTGGAAAAAGACCCGCCAGATACTCTCCCACCTTTTCCATGGTGGAGTAGCGTCGGTTGAGGGAGTCGATGGTGCGTCCCACAATGGCTTCCACTGGGTCCCGATCCTCATCCAAGGCAGCCTGGGCCGCCGCTAAACATCCCTCGGTAATGATGGCATACCGGTTGGCGGTAGTGGGCCGGGCGTGGGAGATGTCATAGGAAGCCTGCTTGAGCCAGGCCAGCTGTTTTTCCCGAGACTGCCCCCGTACCTCATAGGCTGCCAAGGCCATACCCATCCCAGCCGCTGTATAGGGGCCAGCGCTTTGGGTTACCATGTCAGTGATGGCCTGTGCCACCTCTTTGTAGGTGGTACAGGTGACAAACTCGGTACGGGTGGGGTAGATTCTCCGGTCGAGAATCCGCACCTTTCCATCCTCATACCAGGCCACGTTCTCATAGCGCAGCATAAACGCCAAATCCTGATCCATTCGAACCATGTTGTCTCTCCTCCCCGCTATCTTTCAATGATTAAAGAAAATTCCCGGACAATATCCTGGCCATCCTCAAAGCGATACCGGTTTTTAATGAGGGAAATACCCATTTGAATCAGGCTGCGCTCCAAAGGAAGACGCTGTTCCAGCGGCTCCACTGAGGTAACTTCACTCACCTTGGAATCTCCCACAACTCGGCGAATCATCTCGGTACCAGCGTACCCCAGAGAGTCAGCCAAAAGCTCATCCATATAGTTGGCTTTAAAAAGAGGTGTTTTGTAAAGTGAAAAGCTGACTTGCTGGTCATAGGCCTCGCTGAATTTTTCCAAAAACAAATCCAGGGTGTCCCCAATGGTTTGGGAAATCCAGCGGAGGAAATCCTTATCCTGGGGAGCGATGTAATACCGGTTGGCCCAGGCGAAAAACAGGTTGCCGATTACATTGCCCACATCATAACCCATGGGGCCGTAGAAGGCGAATTCCGGATCGATTACCTTCATCCCCTGCTGGTTGACAAAAATGGAACCGGAATGCAGATCTCCATGAATAAGAGCCTGAGCCAGGTTCATAAACCGGTCCCGCAGCATAGCCACCTGTCCCTTAAGCTGCTCATCCTCGTATAAAAAGCGTTTTACAAAATCCATATTCTCCGGCAGGATAATATTGCGGCCCTTGTAGTCATCATAAGGCTCGGTAAACACCAGATCTTCACTGATATCACAAAGCTCCTTGTTGACAAAAAGCTTGACCCGGTCCTTCTTTTCAGCCCGGTTCAGCACCAAATCGGTGGTGGGCAGCAGGGTCTGGGCTAAAAAGTTGGATAGGTTTTCAGCCAGATGGTCAAAGGTGTGACCCAAAGCCAGCTCCTTGCGAAGATTCTTGTAGGCGGAGATATCCTCCATAGACAGGGCACACATGGTCTCATCATAGTGATATACCTCGGGCAGATAGCCGGGGGCCAGCTGGCCCTGGATTTTTAAAATTTCTGCCTCAATTTTGTTGCGGTAGACATCCAAAGGCCGACCGGAGGAACGAAGCAGCTTGTCCGCCTGTTTAATCACCACCGAACGTCCGGTCTGGGGATTCCAAATCTTAAAAACATAGTTGATATTGCCATCGCCAATCTCTACCGCTTCCAAAGGTTCCGCAGGATCAAAATATCCCAGTACCTCTACAGCATAGGCTTTGGCATCCTGGGTTTTCATTAAAAAATGGCTGCTATAGTCTCCCATGGTTTCTCCCCCTATTCCAGAATGACCGGTGTACCGGCTGTTTTCGCATAGTAATAAATCTTGGCCGCGTCCTCTACATATTCCCCAACAATAAAGGCATCGTCCATGTTTTTACCGCAGCAGACTACTCCATGGTTGGCCAGCAGACAAGCATTCCGATCCTTTAAATAGGGGATCAGCCCATCTGCCAGCTCCTGGCTTCCCGCGGGAGCAAAAGGAGCAACGGGTACGTCTCCTCCCAAAAAGGGTTTCATCTCAATTAAAATGAGCGGAATCTTCTCCTGGCAGACCGCGAAACCGGTGGCAAAGGGGGAATGTGTATGTACAATGGCGTTTACCTGAGGGTACTTGCGGTAAATTTCCAGATGCATTCTCCACTCGGAGGAGGGCCGCTGGGCAGGGTTCAACGGCGCCCCAGCTTGATCGATTTCCACAATATCCTCTTCCCCCATGGTGTCATAGGCCATACCGCTGGCAGTAATAAAAAAGCGGCTGTCTGGCTGGGAAAGGCTGCGCATACTGATATTTCCGCTGGTGCCCGCCACCAATTTCAGGCGATACAATTTTTGTGCCGCCTCTAACACAATTTTTCTTTCTGACAAAACAAATGCCTCCTTTTGCGATTGGCGTACTGGCCACTCTAAAAACTTTCACACAATAACAGAATACAGGATTACAGGATAAATCGCAATGTATTCTTCCAAATTTTGAAATTTTTTTAGGTTTGGATTTACCTTGCCAGTATGACAGAAACCTATAAAAGGGCCCCCAGTTTTTACTGGGGGCCCTCGATGGTTTCGTATTTTTCGGCCCTGTTCTCTCTATCGGAGGGCCTTCTCTCTCCCCACAGCTACCCCTGCTTTCTTCAGGGTAATCACAATAATGGGAAGGGCGATCAGCTGAATCACAATACCTGGCACCGCTGTAACAAAAGAAGCAGTTACCCAGGCCTGCAGGCTGTATTTGCCCGCGCGAAACAAAAAGCCATTGAGCAGTCCGGCAACCACCCTACCGCTGAGCATTGCCCCAATTAATGCCAAATAGACATTGAGAGTCTCACTGGCGGTGTGTACCAATCGTGTCAGCAGCCCGGTTACCAGGCCATATACCGCCAGCTCACAGACCATCCCCGGCAGCACAGCCGCCGCCGGCATACCAGTGGCAAAGCTGGAGATCAGTGGGGTGATCATTCCACAGGCCATACCATAGACCGGGCCACAGAGAAATCCACACAACAGCACCGGCAGGTGCATGGGCAAGAAGATGCTCCCCGCGTTTGGAATGGTGTGAAAAGCCATAGGGAGGGCAATCCCCATAGCCACACAGAGCCCGGAAAACACCAGTTGTCTTGTCTTGTTGACCATCATTTTTTGTCATCCTTTCCATGCAGCAAAAAAAGGTATCTGTCCTCTGCAGAGGACGGATACCTTCCTGGCAATTTATTTCATATTGGATTTTTCACTGGACATTGTATGGCTTCAGCCATTTAACTGCCGCTTCAGCGGACAGCTTTTTTATTGTATCACAGGCAATTTGACACTGTCAATGGGTTACAGCACCGCCAACAAGGTTTCCACCGCCTGCCCAATCAGTTCCCCCATGGGTTTGGCATCCACCCCCACAATGTGGTTGCCGCAGCGGCTGGTAGGCAGCAAAATCTTCTCGGCCTGGCTCTGTCCCACCGCTGTGGCCATTGCGGGAGTGATCTCTCCCAGCAACGCGTCGGCGATGACGATTCCCACCGGGCCTACAATCACATCCGCTGTACGGCTGGCCACTAAAGTGGCGTTTTCTCCTGTTGCCGCCTGGTCAGCGCCCGCCTTGATCATAGCGGCTGTGGCCATAGCGTTGGTACCAATAGCTGTCACTTGGCTGGAGGGAAGCTTCTGTTTGATTTGCGCCACCAATTGGGCGCCCATCTTGCCTCCCTGTCCATCAATCACTACCACATGTGGAACCGGATGTCTGCTCATCGCTGTATCTCTCCCAAACTGACCGCTTTCAGATAGGCGTTGATAAAGTCATCCAGATCCCCGTCCATCACCGCTCCAATATTGCCGTTTTCAAAACCGGTGCGATGGTCTTTGACCAGGGTATAGGGCATAAACACATAGGAACGAATCTGGTTGCCCCAGCCGATGTCTTTCTGGTCGCCCTTGATGTCCTCAATCTTATCCAGGTGTTCCCGTTCCTTAATCTCCACCAGCTTGGATTTGAGCATCTTCATGGCAACTTCCCGGTTTTGGTGCTGACTGCGCTCATTCTGGCAGGCCACAATAATACCGGTGGGCAGGTGGGTAATGCGGATCGCCGACTCGGTTTTGTTAACATGCTGGCCTCCGGCGCCGCCGGACCGGTAGGTATCCACCTTTAGGTCCTCATCCTTGATCTCAATTTCAATGGAATCGTCAATTTCTGGCATCACTTCCAGGGAAGCGAAAGAGGTGTGGCGGCGTCCCGAAGTGTCAAAGGGAGAAACCCGCACCAGACGATGAACCCCATTTTCCGACTTTAAAAATCCATAGGCATTTTCCCCTTCAATGAGAACCGACGCGCTCTTGAGGCCGGCCTCATCGCCGTTGAGGTAGTCAAGCACCTTGTATTTAAAACCATGGCGCTCCGCCCATCGGGTGTACATCCGGTAGAGCATCTGGGCCCAGTCCTGAGCCTCAGTGCCACCGGCTCCCGCATGGAAGTTTAAAATGGCGTTGTTGGCGTCATACTCACCGTTTAAAAGGGTGGTCAGCCGCAGGGTCTCCAGCTCCTGATGGACATAGACACACCCCTCTTTGGCCTCGTCATAGACCGACTCGTCCTGAGCCTCCTCAGCCAGCTCAATCAGGGTCAGGGTGTCCTCCCAAGCCGAACGCAGCTTGTCATAACTGGCGATTTTACTCTTAATATGGCTGATCCGCTGCAGCACCTTTTGAGAGTTCTCCAAATCATTCCAGAAGCCTTCCCCAGAGGACTGGGCTTCCAGCTCCTTTTGCTCCTGCCCAAGCTGCGCGATGCCCATAGCTTCATACAGGTCATCCAGTTGGGGCTTTAAGTTTTCCAGCTCCAGCTTCAGTTCCTCGAACTGTAACATTCTATCATTCCTTAACAAAATAAATTTCAAAAAATTCTATTTTCTATTATACCGGTCCTACCTTTTTCTGTAAAGTATTATCCCTCAAATCCCCAGAACCTGACCGAATGTTCATAATTCATCCATTTCATTTTTCAGATCTTTATACTATAATAGAGATAAAATTGACTGGATGTCTTTTCTTTTAACTATTTCTGTTCTTCTGCCAACCATTGGCAGAAGGTTTTTTTGAAAATTCAGCCGATAGAAAACGGCAGATAGGAGCATTACATGGGAAAATATACAGGAGTCCCCTGCGCTTACTGCAACAAAGAATTTACCGAAAATGATGATGTGGTGGTTTGCCCAATTTGTGGCGCTCCTCACCATCGGGAATGTTACCAAAAGTGCGGCCACTGTGCCAATGAGGCCAATCACGCCTCCGGTAAAGAGTGGCAAAATCCAAAGCAAAAACAGGACCAGCCCCCCAATGGACAGCTCTGTCCCCGGTGCGGCGCTATCAACCCCCCAGAGGGAATTTTTTGCCAATACTGCGGTACCAAACTGGTAGGTTCTGACCCATCTCAGACAGCTCCTTCCGGTGGCTTTCAAGTACCCCCTCATCACCATAACCCCATACCGCCCCAGCAACCAGAACAGCGTCCTCCCCAGGCTGGCGGCAATGCGCCATTGATTACCCCGGTGGGCAAGGTGTATCCTGACGACTCCTTTGACGGGGTTTCCGCCAAAGAAATTTCTATTTTTGTTGGGCCAAATGCTCGGTACTTTCTCACTAACTTTAAAATTATGCAGGCTACCGGACGAAACATGACCCTAAACTGGCCTTCCTTCTTTTTAAATTTCTGTTATTTTGCCTATCGCAAAATGTATGGACTCACCATGGCGGCCATTACCGCTTTGTTGGTTATTGGTATTCCCCGCCTTCTGTATATCTATGAGTTCTGTAAGTACTACCTGAGCGCCTATTACAACTATCCAATCACCTACAACGCCTCGCTGATTGCCTCCTTGGAACCCTGGCTGATGGCTTCCAACCTGCTGCAATTTGTTTTGCTATTGGTGCTGTCCCTCTTTTTTAACCGGTATTACTACAAATATGTCATTAAGAGTATTAAGAAAATCCGGGAAAATTTCGCTATGACCATCGACAATCGGCCATATTACAACGCGTTGGCCAGAAGTGGACGTACCAACCGGGGTCTGGCTGTGACTTTGGGACTGGGCGCCATCGCCTTGTACTTTTTGCTGATCTTTACCATTGTATATAATCTGATGATATAGTACCCCTGCAAGGAGGAACCACCATGAAAATTCGTAAAGCTGTCATACCTGCCGCCGGATTGGGCACCAGAGTTCTGCCCGCCACCAAGGCCATTCCCAAAGAGATGCTTCCCATTGTGGACAAGCCGGCCATCCAGTATATTGTTGAGGAAGCGGTTGCCGCAGGAATCGAAGAGATCCTGATTATCACCAGCCGGGGAAAAAGCAGCCTGGAAGATCATTTTGACCGGGCTCCTGAACTGGAGGGGCGGCTGTTGGCCGCAGGTAAACAGGAGGCATACGACCAGGTATGCTCCATTGCTAACCTTGCCCAGATCAGCTACATCCGTCAAAAGGAAACCAAAGGACTTGGGCACGCGGTGGCCTGCGCCAAAAGTTTTGTAGGCCAGGAGCCTTTCGCTGTTCTCTATGGAGATGACGTCATCATTGGACAGGAATCCGCTACCGCTCAGCTTTGCGCCGCCTATGAAAAATATGGCCTGGGAGTTGTGGGAATCAAAGAAGTGGCCCCTGAAATGATTTACAAGTATTCCTCCCTCAAGGTGGAGCCTTTGGAGGAACGGGTTTTCAAGGTGTCCGACATGATTGAGAAACCTGCCACCAAAGAGGAAGTCCTTTCCCTCTACTCCATTTTAGGCCGCTGTGTCCTGCCCCCGGAGATTTTTGATATTTTAGCCGACACACCTCCAGGAGCTGGTGGTGAAATCCAGTTGACCGACGCCATGAAAACTTTAACCAAAACCAAAGGCATGGTGGGAGTAGACTACACTGGGGTCCGCTATGATATGGGAAACAAATTGGGAATTTTGAAAGCCACTGTGGAAGTGGGCCTTAGCCACCCTGAGGTGGGAGAGTCATTCAGAGCTTATTTGAAATCTTTACAGCTGTAAGAAAAAAGCGGGGTATTCCCGCTTTTTTTGTTGACAAAAAAGCTAAGATTTGCTATAATTTTTGCGTTATCGCCCTGTAGTGGCGAAACATCCTTGCCCTGCATAAAACAGGGCCTAATGTCCAAAAGGAGGTGCACATGATGCCAAGAGCAACTGCTAGTTATGAAACCGTGGCTGTCTTCAACACCAAGCTGGGTGATGAGGCTATCGCCGCCAATGTTGAGAAGTTCAAAACTCTCATCGCCAACAATGGTACCATTGTAAAGGTAGACGAGTGGGGCAAACGCAGACTCGCTTATCCCATCGAGGATGAAACCGAGGGCTACTATGTTCTCATCGAGTTTGACAGCGCTCCTGAGTTCCCCGCGGAACTGGATCGTATCTACAAAATTACCGATGGCGTACTTCGTTCTCTGATTGTCGCTAAGTAGAATGAAAGTGGTGTTGTGTTATGTTTAACAAGGCCATTTTGATCGGCAGACTGACTGCTGATCCTGAGCTGAAACAGACCCCCAATGGCGTGTCTGTTACCACTTTCCGAATTGCCTGCAATCGTTCCTATACCGGTAAAAACGGTGAGCGCCAGACCGACTTTATCAATATTGTAGCTTGGAGAAATCAAGCCGAGTTCGTTGCCAAGTATTTTAAGAAAGGCAACGCCATTGGTGTGGAAGGTTCTATTCAGACCAGGGACTATACCGATAAAGACGGCAATAAACGTACCGCCTTTGAGGTGGTAGGAGACAATTTCTTTTTTGTGGAAAGCAAGAGTGCGGCCTCGGCCAGCAGCGGATATTCCGCTCCTGCCTACGGCAGTGCCCCTATGTCGCAGCCCAGTGTTTCCTACTCCAGCGGCAGCGTAGGCGATTTTGAGGAAATTGAAGGCGAAGACGATCTGCCATTCTAATTTTGTATTACTGCTTTTACAAAGGAGGTTATTACTGTGGAAAAAAACGAGAGAGTCGAAAGAACCGAGAGACCCGAGAGATCTGAAAGACCCAATCGGGGCGGCAGAAAAGGCAGAAAGAAAGTATGTGCTTTCTGCGTTGACAGAGTAGAAAAAATCGACTATAAAGATGTTCCCCGTCTGAGAAGATATCTGTCTGAGAGAGCTAAGATTGTTCCTCGCAGAGTTACCGGTACCTGTGCCGCTCATCAGCGGGAGCTGACCATCGCTATTAAGAGAGCTCGCCATCTGGCCCTGCTCCCCTATGTCAGCGACTAATTTCAGCAAATCAACAGACAGCAGTTTTGCACTGCTGTCTGTTTTTTTATTGTTAAAACACTTTGCACAAAACTGTTTTACGGCTGCCCAGTTTATGAATTTCTCTTGTACGCACAAAGAAGCGCAAAATATTGCGCTTCTTTGTGCGAATTTGTGTGTATGAAAAGTTTGAGGTCTGTCACAAGTTACAGCTGTTCCAGCAAATAACGCATATAGCTGACATAGTGGGAAAATACAATGCCCGGTTCCTGTAATTCAGGGGTCCAGCGCTTGAGCCACTCCAAACTGACAAACCCCTGATAGTCAGCATCCTTGAGAATTTTCAGTGCGTCATACACTGGGATATCCCCATATCCCATCATCCGGTATGTCACCTTGTCATTCTCAAAAACCGAATCTTTTACATGTACATGAGCCACCCACGGGCCAATATTTCCATAGGTTTGGGCAGGGGACTCGTGATAGTAGCGGAATGGGTGGTGGATATCCCAAAGGACACCAGCTACCTCTGGGTCCCGCCCCTCCATAAAGCGTTTCATCACACTGCTGTCTGCCAATTCCGCATTGGTCTCGATGAGCACCTTGACCCCTTTGCCTTTGGCATAGTCGCACAGCTCACTGTACAAACGGCTAGTCTGTTCCACATCAAAGCCTCCGGGAGCCCCGGTGGGGGAAATCATAACCCGAATATTTTTTGCCCCAACCAGCGGAGCGAAATCAATATGTGCTTTGGCTTCAGCCATATAGCCCTCATAATCTCCTGTGTAACCCAAACTGGCGCCAGTGGTCAGGATAGGCAGTTCCAATCCCCCTTGTTTAAGCTTTTCCAGAGTAGCTGCCCGGTTTTCCGGAGAAAACACCTTGATGTTGGGTGCCTGCATCTCTTTGCCTACTCCACGAATTTCAATACCATCCAGGCCCAAATCCTTGGCTGTGGCATAAATTTCATCCCAGCTCCAGCCGGGGCATCCTAAGGTTGAAAACGCCAGTTTCATTGCAATTACCTCCCATTTTAGTCGGCATTGGGGTCCCTCTCAACCAATCCTCCCCACATAAAATCCGGCTCAGAAGACGGAGCTGGACGGGTACCCTTCCCGGTCGAGGAAGAATTGGAAGACGAGGAAGATGAAGAGGAGGAACTGGACTGGGGCAACTTGCCAATATACACCTCCACCGTATCGGTTTCCCGATTGAGGGTATCACCGGCGGGAATGCTGGTCTTTCCTACAATACCTGGAGTATAGGTGTCGTCATCTTCTACCTCAATAACCTGATAATTAATTTTCATATTGCTGAGTGTCTGCATGGCAAACTCTAAAGTACTGCCCACCAAATTGGGCATTTTGGCCTCCAGAGTTCCCTTGCTTACTGTTAAAATCACTGTGCCTTTGTGAATCATCTTAACCCCTTGGGGTGGAGATTGATCCATAATGACGCCGGAGGGGTATTGGTCGCTGAACTCTTCCCGAATAGAAAAGCTAAATTTGGACAGGTTATCCTGATTGGTGACCACCGTATCCACATACATTCCAATGAAAGATGGGACATAAAAGGGATCAGGCACCGAAACCTGTTCCCGGGAAGAACTAGGGCCTCCACTGTTGGGCAATATTTGAACCAACGCAACCCCAATCCCCACCAAACAAACACAGGCCACCAAAAGGATTGGCCATTTTTTTGAGCCTTTTTGCGGCTGGGGTGAGCGGTCAGTTTCTTTTGCTTCCTCCAGCACCCCGCCAAATACCGCGGTATTGGAATTGGGATCGTCTAAAAGCTCCGCTGAAAAAAGGTTGATATCCCCTGTCCGTTTCTTCGGGTCCAGTTCCATTGCTCTGGAAATGGCCGCCGAAACATAGGCAGGTACCGATGTATCCAGATCTCCCACCGCCACCAGATTATCAGAAATATGGCGGGATGAGGATTCTGGCGGCTGGGTGCCGGACAGCATACGGTAAAGTACCGCCGCCACACTGTAAACATCACTGGATGGTGTAATCCAACCACAGTTGTCATATTGCTCAGGAGAGGTATATCCTTCAAACAGCTGCGGGGTGATCTCTCCCCCATTGCACCGCAGAGTCATCACAGAGCAGCCGCCCAACAGCAGATTGTCCTGCTGGTCGACCAGAACGGTATCCAAAGAGATTCCGCCATGAATCAACTGATGGGTGTGCAGCCGGTCCACTGCTGTACAGAGCTGTAAAATCAACGGCCTGGCCTGGGCCCAGCCCAGTTCCCCACCCTTTGTGAGCAGATATTCCCGCAAAGTAACCGCGCCTACGATACCCATAACCCCATAGACAGTCTGGTTCGCCCGAAACACATCTTTGACAGGTATCAATTTTCCACTGTTGGATATTTTAATGAGCTGCCGATATAAGTCCTCAAAATCAGATTGAATGGATTTAAACGACAGTTCACATTTGTCTTTGGGCCGCACCGATCCATCGGCATGATTGCGCTGGGCAAGCCTGCCTGGCATAAATTCTTTGATCCATACCTTCTCGTTTCGCTGGGTATCAAAACCAATATAGAGAACCCCTTCCCCATCTGTACCCAAGGCGCGCCCCGCCAAATAGCGGTCAGACAGCAGAGTGCCTGGGGCCAGGTGATCTGGGTTGTGTGGCATATTGGCCTGATATCCACAATGGCTGCATTTTCCATTGGCATCCAACGGGGACATACAGCCCATACACAATTTAAGGTCGCAGGTTGCCACCTGTTCTTCACGCTCCCGATAAAAGCAGTTACGCAGTTTCTATCGAGGCCGCATCCTGAAGATTGAGGTATTCAATAGCCCATTCCCGCAGTTTAAACTTTTGGATCTTACCGCTGGCGGTCATGGGGAAAGCCTCCATAAAGGCAATGTACTTGGGAACCTTGTGACGGGCCATGTGGGATTTCACATAGGCTTTCAGTTCCTCCTCAGTGGGGGCTTTCTCCTCAGAGCGAAGCACCACACAGGCCATAACCTCTTCGCCATACTGCTGGCTGGGCACACCAATGACCTGTACATCCTTGACACTGGGATGGGTATACAAAAATTCCTCGATCTCCTTGGGATAGATATTTTCGCCTCCGCGAATAATCATATCCTTAATACGTCCTGTAATCTTATAATACCCTTTTTCGTCCACTGTTGCAAGGTCTCCCGTATGCAGCCAGCCATCTTTATCAATGGCCTGGGAGGTTGCTTCGGGCATTTTGTAATACCCTTTCATAATATTGTAACCCCGGGCACAGAACTCGCCAGGTACACCTGGCCCCAGAGTCTCCCCTGTTTCCGGGTCGATAATTTTACATTCCACCCCAGGCATAGCCCGACCCACTGTAGCCACCCGGGTCTCAATGGAATCCTGGGTAGTGGTCATGGTACAGGCGGGAGAGGCTTCTGTCTGCCCGTATGTAATGGTAATTTCCCGCATACCCATCTGATCCACTACCTGCTGCATCACCTTGATGGGGCAGGGAGAGCCAGCCATAATGCCAGTACGCAGGCGGGTAAAGTGATATTTGGAAAAGTCAGGGTGCTCCAACATACCGATAAACATGGTGGGCACTCCATGGACTGCTGTGCACTCCTCTTCAGCCACCGCCTTCATCACATCCACAGGGCGGTAAGCCTCTACCGGCACCATAGAGGTGGAGTGGGTCAAACTGGCCATTACCGCCAGCACCAGACCAAAACAGTGGAAAAAAGGCACCACGATACACAGCCTGTCATCGTGGGAGAAATTCATGCAGTCCCCAATGGCTTTGCCATTGTTGACAATGTTGCGATGGGTCAGCATAACTCCCTTGGGGAACCCTGTAGTTCCTGAGGTATACTGCATGTTGATTACCTCATCCGGGTCCAGACTGTCATAAATAGCCTCATATGTTTCATGGTCAATTTCCTCACCCATGGCAGGCAGATCTTCCCAGTTGACCATGCCGGCCGGTACCTCTTCCCCTTTCTGGGCTCCCACATAGATCACATGGCGCAGATGGGGCAGCATGGGATTGATGGTGGTACCGGAACCCACCTTGTTGTGGGCCAATTTGGGGCAGAGCTCATTGACAATATCCACATAGTTTGCATCCTTAAAGTGATCCATCATAACAAGCGCCTTGGTATCTGACTGGCGCAGCAGATATTCCAGCTCAAAAACCTTATAGCTGGTATTGACGGTTACCAGTACCGCTCCGATTTTTGAGCAGGCGAATAAAGTAATCAACCACTGGGGAATATTGGTGGCCCAAATAGCTACATGATCTCCCTTGCCAATACCCAGAGCCATGAGCCCCTTGGCAAACCGGACACATTCCTCGTCAAATTCTTTCCATGTTCTCTGATAGGGGCGGTCGTTGTATTTTACGGCCATATCATCGGGATATTGCGCTGCCACTTCTTCCAGCAGCTTTCCCACTGTTTTTTCGATCATCTCCATATCAAAGCCCTCCTGTTCTTAGGCATTATAATCAATAGCTTTGTTTAAGCGAGATTTCAACCACAGGTGCAACAAAATAAAAAAGCTTTCGTCTTCTTAAATAGAAGACGAAAGCTCTACTTCCGCGGTACCACTTCTGTTGCACAAAACTGTGCCCCTTTGTCATGTCTTGCCCACATGGGAGCGCAACACGCTTCTCTTGTATCGGTGAGAACTCCGTTTCCCCCTACTTGTTTCAGGAGAACCGCTCAAGGGCCAGTTCACCGCATACCTTCCTGCCGCCTTTCACCTGACGCGGCTCTCTGTGAGGACCCTTTGCAGCTACTATTCCCTATCTTCGCGTTAAACTGTATCACTATCTTGTGGTATATGATAACAAAGGAAATTCTTTCTGTCAAGAGAATTTTTATCCTTTATTTTTTCTTGGATTCAGAATCCTCCTCTTTATTCTCTTGTTTAGGAGAGCGGAGCAAGATCTTCCCAATCAGGAAGATAGCACCAATCAGATAGAGAAAACCAAAGAGATACCAGCCAGGCGAAATCCGGCTTTGGAAAGAAATCTGCCCACCGGATACCAGTTGTTCCTCCCCACCAACGGTAGAGGGAAGGTCCTGTACTGTCCCAGTCAAGTAGTTGGAAGAAGTTTCTGTAGACGCTCCCACACTCTCCCGAGAACTCTCTTTAGAGGAGGAGGATTTCTGAGAAGATGATTTTGAAGAACTGGAGGACTTGGAGGAGCTGGAAGACTTAGATGAGCTGGATGACTTGGAGGAACTGGAACTGGGCTTGGAACTCTCTGGCGGTTTAGAATTGAGATCGGGAGAAGAGGAACTGCTGGGTGGAACCGCCGAACTTCCAGGTTGGCTGCTGGACGGACCCTGGGGACCTACAATCAGGCGATCCCCATAAAAGGAAACACTTGCCAGACGAAAGGGAGCTTTCCCCTGATTGAGATAGCTGCCTCCATCCACCTTTGGAATCTGTTTAATATCCCACAGCGTCACTTTCAGATACCGGGCGGAAGCGGGTACCTGATAGCGAATACACTCATAGTACTGTATCACCTCTGAGCCCATGGTATTCAGCTTCATTTCCCCGTTGTCATAGGTTCCGGACAGGAGAGAATAGGAAACCCCATCACTGGAATAATACAAGTTCACTCCATAAGGGATCAAACGCCCCGGTTCTTCCTGTACTGGCAGAAATACCAGAGAGCCTTTGCTGTTGACCATATAGCGGTATAAGGTTCCGCCCTGGCGAAGATAGAGGCCACCCGTCGCCTCAGAATACCAAACATCCAGCAAATCACATCCCGCCGATCCGGCGTTCTGATAACCCAGTATCAGGTTTCCTCCCACAGTTTCTGTAGCAAAGGTACCTCGATTGCTGTAAAAACGGACCGTTACCTCTGTGGCACCCTCAATTTGATAGACGGCAGCTCCTTCTCCCACTCCTGAGGACGAAAGAGTCAGAGCAGTGTCATCAGGCAATCCACTCCACAAAAGTTCTCCGGCTAAGTTCCCACTGGCTGAGAGGTTGTAGTAACTATTATACTCCCCAGATACAGGGGACTGGCATTGATCGATCAAGGTAGTGCCAAACCCCGCGCCCTGCAGCAACAAGCCAAAAATGATAACCAACAGGCAGCTTCTGCACTTTTTCATACTGTCTCTCCCAAGTTGTTCTTATTTTTATTATAGCTTTATCGACAAATTTCGACAACAGTGACGCAAAAAAACTTAGAGGATTCTTTGGGAATGGGAACCAAAAGAAATAGCCATCGGTTTTGCAAAAACCACAGTATCTTGAAAAACCCACAAGTGACAGGCAACCACCGCCATGAGCAAATTTTCTGTGCCGGTAATATGATGGTAGAGGAAGCAGGACGACCTATAAATTCCAGCAAAGCCTTTCGCTGGTGATTATGAGACGGAAAAATGGTCAAACTATCACTAAGAGCACTGGCTGCCACAATCAGACAGCCAACTTTCTTACCAAAATTTTCAGGCGGAGCGTGATAGACGTGACTGTCAAAAGAGGAGAAATTTATTACGCCGATCTCAGCCCTGTGGTGGGATCGGAACAAGGGGGCGTACGTCCCGTATTGATCGTTCAAAATGACGTGGGCAACAAGTTCAGTCCTACGGTAATCGCTGCTGCCATTACCAGTCAAAAGGAGAAGTCCAAGCTTCCAACACACATTGAGCTGGGCGCCGCTGACTGCGGTCTCTCCCGGGATTCGGTGGTATTGCTGGAACAAATCCGTACCATCGACAAAAGACGTCTCAAGGAAAAAATGGGAAAACTGGATGACCACTCGATGAATCAGATCAATCATGCCCTTTCTGTCAGCTTTGGTCTTGGCTTTGACGGCAATGGACCCCAAGCTACATAGGGGGCAAATAAAAACAGAGGCAGCCACTGACGGCTGCCTCTGTTTTTTTACTGTTTAATAAGAAAAATCCTCAAAAGTAAGGGTAAGTTCCCCATCCAAAGCGGTCATGGAGAGAAAGGCACCGCTTTCCCCATCTACGGTTAAAGTAAAATCCCCGCTGTCCAGCCGCCCTGAGATGGCCACAGTGCTGTCCTGGGGTACTGTTTGCAGATTTTCCCCGGACTCAACCGCCTGGATTGCCTCTCTCAATACTTTGACCACTGCCCCCGCTGGCATCTGATCCCAGCTGCTGGCCAGCTCCATTTCCCCATAGCGGAATAAAAGATCCTCTCCCTGGGCCTCCAACTGGATTCCCTTCAGGGATGGGGGACTGTGAAACAATATGGTATATCCATCCGGCAGCTCCCGCTTGAGCTCCATAGTGGCCGAAATCTCCCCATAGGTCAACTGGACAGTAGTTTCAAAACTTTTTCCCACCAGTTCCAATGCTCTTTTCTCCCAGTCCACCTGGGGCTGTACCTTTTGACATCCCGCAAGCAACAGTACCAGCAGACACATCAGTCCCCAGCGTTTCACAAAGGCAACACCCTATCTGTCGTAAGATAGAAAGATTTCTGTCAGTTCTTCTGCCACATCGGTGGGCAGCATGGCATACTGAGACTTTTTCTGGGCGCATCCATCGGCCGCCTTACCATGGAGATACACACCACATACCGCGGCCATCACTGGATCTATCCCCTGGGCCAGAAGCCCACCAATCATACCGGTGAGCAGGTCTCCACTGCCCGCTTTGGCCAATCCGGCGTTGCCGGTGGTGTTTAGAAACGCCCCAAAGTCCCCGGGGGCCACAAAGGTCTTGTGACCTTTGCACACCAGAATCACATGGTACTTCTTAGCAAACCGGCCAGCGTACTCATACAGATTGTTCTCCAGCTCCTCCACCGGCACACCAGTCAGCCGGGACAGCTCTCCCAGATGGGGAGTCAGAATCACAGGCACAGAAATATCATTCAGTAAATTTATATTCTCAGCCAGGGCGTTTATGCCATCGGCGTCCACTACAACTGGGCAGGTGGCGCTGCGCAGAACCTGATACACCAGCTGGGTAGTATCCTCATCCAGGCCCAAGCCGCACCCGATGGTAATAGCGGTTGCCCGGGAAAGATAGGGCTCCAGCAGTTCCATTGAGCTGACAGCGATTCTCCCCTCTCCATTGGCCCGCAATACAATATGGGTGGGCTCGTTGACTTTTCCCGCCACCAAATTGCCCACCTGGGGGATGGCAGCCAGCTGCAGATACCCTACACCGCATCGCAGCGCCCCCAAAGAGGACAGGGCGGCGGCGCCAGGATAGGCCTGGCTGCCTGCAATGTTAATAAGCCGGCCATAGTCCCCTTTATGGCTGCTGGCCCGGCGTTTTTTCAGGTGTTCCAACACCAGGCTGTCATCCACTAAAGCGTACCGGTATTGGATTTCACTTTTCAGCTCATCAGGTATGCCAATATCCACCAGACAGATGTGGCCGCACTGTTTGGCGGTCAGGGGCAGGATATGGGCTGGTTTCAGACTGTCAAAAGCCACTGTGAAATCCGCCCGCACACAGCCGATGTCCCCATTGGCGTCATCGGCCTCCACCCCGCTGGGCAGATCCAGGGAAAAGACCGCGGCGATGGCGTTGTTAATCAGGGAACATGCGTCTGCCGCCGTCTGGGACAGCTGACCTCGGAATCCGGTACCATAGATGGCGTCCACAATAATATCCACATCCGCAAGGACATCATCTACCCGATTGAGATTGACCTCCAGATCCAATATCTCAATGCCCATCTCAGAGGCCAGATCAAACATCTCCCGAGCCAGACGGCCGGTGGGAATCCCCTCTACCAGAATAATAGTGACCAGCCCCCCCATCTCCACCAGATGGCGGGCAGCCACAAAGCCATCCCCTCCGTTGTTACCCTTGCCACAGAAGATGACACATCGTTTGCCAGAAATGGGAATGGTTTCATTGATACAAAAAGCCGCCGCCCGGCCAGCATTTTCCATGAGGGTACGGTAGTCCAATCCCCACTGGTTACAGCGATTTTCCAGCTCTTTCATCTGGGATGAAGTCACCGCGTACATAAAGCTGATCCTCCTTTATTCTCCTTGACAGGCAACCACAACGGCAGCCGCGTATTCTTTGGTGTGGGTGACGCTTACCGAAAAGTGTGTCAGTCCCCTCTCCTGAGCCAGAGCCTTTGCCCGGCCCTCCAACATAAGATAGGGCGCTCCTTGGTCATCCCGCAGAAGGGAAACCTCCTGAAGGGAAAACCCCCGAATTCCAGTGCCCAGAACCTTGGAGAAAGCCTCTTTGGCGGCAAATCCCGCCGCTATGGTCTGTACACTGTTGCCCCGGGCGGCAAACAGTTCCCGCTCCGCCGATGAAAAGCATCGCAGCAAAAATCGTGGGTTTTTTAGGCTTCGCCCAATTCGGCTCAGCTCAATCAGATCCAGCCCTGCGGACAGTCTCATGGCACACCTCGTTTTTTCTCAGTACTTCTGTTTACATATATTAAAGATACCATAGTTTTGTCCCTTTTCAAAGAAATTTTTGTCCTGACTATACCGCAAGCAAACTACCTGAAAATATTCTTGCATTTTCGAAAAAATTGTGCTACCATATCTTGTATACAAACAGCAGAATACCGACAAACGCGTTGACTGAGAGAGTAAGCCAGGCTATTTAGGTGATCCAGAGAGATGTCTCCTGTGGCTGTGAGAGATATTTACCTGTTGTCCGGCCCAAGTTCACTCACGAGCGTACCGCTGAACCCAAGCAGTAGGCGGCTACGGCACCTTCCCGTTACAGAAGGCAGAGAGTGTTTGCTCGATGCGGCAAAAATGTGGGTGGTACGGCGGAATGGTTTGGATAGCCTTTCGTCCCTTTTTATAAGGAGACGAAAGGTTTTTTTGTTGTTTTGAAAAGTGAAAAAAATAAAAAAATATAGAAGAGGTGAATTTGATGAAAACAGCTTTGGAAGCGATTCGCGCGGCGGCCCAGCAGGAACTGAGCCAGATCGCGGACGCGAAAGCATTGGAGGGCCTGCGGGTCAAATACCTGGGTAAAAAGGGAGAACTGACCGCTATTTTAAAGCAGATGGGTTCCCTCTCCGCCGAGGAACGTCCCATCATTGGCCAGTTGGCAAATGAGGTACGGGCCGATATTGAAGCTCGTATGGAAGCCTGTCAGCGGGAGCTAAAAGCCCGTTTGCAGGAACAACAGCTGAAAAACGAGACTTTGGATGTCACCATGCCGGGCAAACGAAATGTAATCGGCAACAAACATCCCCTTAACCTGGTGTTGGACGAGATTAAGGAAATCTTTTTAGGCATGGGGTTTGACATCGTTTCCGGTCCTGAGGTAGAGTACGACTACTACAACTTTGAAGCCCTTAACATCCCCAAGAACCATCCGGCTCGGGATACCCAGGACACCTTCTACATCAATGACAATATTGTACTGCGGACCCAGACATCCCCCTGTCAGATCCGCACCATGGAGACTCGTAAGCCTCCCATCCGGGTAATCGCTCCCGGCCGGGTTTACCGTTCCGACGCGGTGGACGCTACCCACTCCCCCCTGTTCCATCAGATCGAGGGGTTGGTTGTGGACAAAGGGGTAACCATGGCCGACCTGAAAGGTACACTGGAAACCTTTGCAAAGATACTTTATGGTCCCGACGCAAAAACCCGTTTCCGCCCTCACCATTTCCCCTTTACCGAACCCTCTGCTGAAATGGATGTCATGTGCTTCCACTGCCATGGGGAAGGCTGCCGCCTGTGTAAGGGCGAAGGCTGGATTGAGATTCTCGGCTGCGGTATGGTGCACCCCAAAGTGCTGCAAAACTGCGGCATTGACCCCGAAGTATACAGTGGTTTTGCTTTGGGCATGGGGTTGGAGCGTGTTGCCATGCGCCGGTATAACATCGATGACCTGCGTCTGTTCTATGAAAACGACGTGCGGTTCTTAAGCCAGTTCTAAGAAAGGGAGGCGTATGAAGTATGAATTTATCGATGCGTTGGCTACAGGAATTCGTACCGGTGGATGTGGATCCCCACACCTTTTCGGAAGCCATGACCATGAGCGGTTCCAAGGTGGAAGGGTACGAGCAAGAAGGCCATCAGATCCAAAATGTGGTAGTAGGTAAAATCGATGCCATCGAGCGCCACCCGGACGCCGACAAACTGTTCGTGTGCAAGGTGGACGTAGGCAGCGGCGAGCCGCTCCAAATTGTCACCGGCGCACAAAACCTAAAGCAGGGAGATCTGGTACCAGTCGCCCTGCACGGCTCCACCCTGGCGAACGGCACCAAAATCACCAAAGGGAAACTCCGCGGCGTGGTGAGCGAAGGCATGCTCTGTTCGCTGGGCGAACTGGGGTTGACGGCGCACGATTTCCCCTATGCCATCGAAGACGGCATCTTTGTGTTGCAAGAAGACTGCCATTTGGGGCAGGACATCAAGGAAGCCATCGGGTTGAACGATACCGTGGTGGAATTTGAGATCA
>CALXEL010000117.1 GCA_944387315.1 uncultured Clostridia bacterium | reverse complement strand
GAGTTTTCCCAGCCAGATTCAAAGGCTGGTCCTCAGCATCCCGCAACACAAAGGGAATACCGGAAATCACATCCACCTGCCGGTCATATATCAGGCCGGCCCCATCGGAAATCCGGACTGTCAGCTGGTTGCCAAACACTGTGGCCGGAGCCTGTAATTTATAGCCATCATCGCTCTTTTGGATAGCAAAGGTGCTGTCAATGGCCCCTTCGCTGGTGACAGGCTGGGAGGCCACCAATCGGTTGGTGGGATCGCTCACCGCCCGCACCTGATAGGTGAAGGTGGTTTTTCCCGGTGTAAACTGACCCAGGGCCACTGTCTTGTCGGTTGTCAGAGGCAGCGCCTCCCCGGCAGCCCCATCCCAGATGGGGATGATCTCATACTGGGTGGTACCGGCTATGTGGTTGAGGCCAGCGGTGTAGGACAGGGTGATCTCCCCATCGGCACCTACCGAGAGGGTGGGGCTCACCACCGAAGCCAGCTTGCTCACCCCTACACTGGCCGGGCAAGCCACTGGCTGGCTGTCCACCAGGGACATGGTGTCGTTGGCAAAGGCCTGTACCTGGAAGGTGAGGGTGCCCTTGGTGTAGTCAAAGGCATCCACCACCGCCGAAAGGCTGGTGGATTTTTCAAAGGGGGTGCCCGCTACCCCATCCCAAAGGGGAGTGATCTGATAGAGGGTTCCCGCCGGGTGGTCGGCACCGGGGGTAAAGGACAGGGTGATGGTACCGTCGGCACCGAGAACCGAATCAAAACTGGCGGGAGGATTGAGAGCAGCTACCGTAACGGTGGCAGGACAGCTGGTGGGAGCGGGGACAACCTGTCCCACTTCCTTGGCCACCGGCTGGAGGGTAAAGCTCACCTGGGTACCGGCGGCAAAATCCGCCTTGGCAAGGAGCAAGCACTCTTTATCGGTTTTTTCCACCAATGTGGAACTCTCGGCAGCCGCCCCATCAATAACTGGTGTAACCGAGAAACAGTCCACCTGGCTGCCGGCCAAATTGGTCTGGTCGGTCCAGAGGGCGTAATAGCCGGGGGTTTTCCCCTGGACATTCTGATAGACAATGGAAAGACCCTGGGCCGGCAGAGCTGGCAACGCTTCCACCTGGGAGGCCTCGGCGGTCACAGTGGCGGAGCCGATCTGTCCCGCCTGGGCGATAGCGGCAATCCGATAGCTGATGGACTTGCTGGCGGCCACCTCTTCGGCGGTGGCCAGGGCGTAGTGATCCACAACCCCCAGGGTAATGGGAGGCTGAGATACACCATCCACCACCCGGGTCAGAGAGATACCCGCGTAACCTTCGCCATTCTCCCAACGGGCAGTGATGCTGCCGTCAGGATTCTGTTCCATCCGCACCTGGGTGGGTGCTTCCAGTACCACTGTGGTAACTGGCCGGGCATACATGACCATACCATTGAGATAGCCGGTATTTTCGGCGGCCAGGGCGGTCACCCCAAAGGTGAGGCTTTTGGCCCCGGGAATCCCGGGATCAATGGGATAGGTATAGGTGGTTTTGGTGCCAGTATATAGTTGGGAAGTGACTGCTGGAGTCACTGTATTGTCCACAACTTCCAGATTATAAGAGCGGGCACCGCGCACGGTGCCCCACTCGATGACAATTTCTGATTTGGCGGCGTTTAAAGTCGCTGTAGGAGTAGGGGACAGCAGTTGCTTAACTGTCACCTGCTCCGCGCTGATATAACTGGAATCCAAAGTCTCATACTCATCACTGCCTCTGGCCATTACCCGGAAGGACAGGGTGGAACCCTGATAGTTGGAGGCGTCCTCCAAAATCACCACTGAGGTGGTTCCCTCAGGCAGGTCATGGGTATAGGATTTGCCGTCGATGACCGCGATGACCCGATACCCACCGGCTCCCTGCACCGAATCAAAGGTAGCCAGGAAGCTATCGGTCTCTCCGTCATAGGTCACCCGGGGATTGGTTGGAGCGGAAAGCTTGATCCAGTTGGAGGAACTCCCCCCTCCGCTGCTGCCGCTGCCACCACCGGAGGTATCGTTGGGCACTGTGCCAATGGGATAGCCTCCCTGTTCCGGCTCATTATATCCGCTCTTGACTGTAACCCGTCTGGGGGCAGTCTCGTAGGAGACCCGGTCGCTTTTCACATTGAGATGTCCAATCGAGCCGGTGCCGCTGAAATGGGTACTGGCGTTGGCATAGGCCGTCTCCACCGAGGTGGATTTATTCATGGCAATATTGGCGCTGGCGTTGACAGTCAGCTCATCCAGCTCCAGGGATTTAAAGGCGATCTCATACCAGACTTTCTGGCTCTCCTGAATCACAACCCGCTGAAAACCATAGGCTCCCTGATCCAGATCTTCCTCAGTGAGCACCGCGTGGCACTTGATCACAGTGTTGTCCAGATAGCAGTTTCCGGTGGCGATTACACCCAAAACACCCATATCCTTCTGCAGATGGACCTTATCCGCGTCCACATCCCGCAGGGTGACGGTGGAATCTCCTCCGCCGTATATGTAAAGGGTACCTTCCACAATAATATTTTCCAGTGTCACTTTGCCTTCGCCCACACTGTCCATAATGAACAGGTCACCGGTCACCGTTTTGTTCTGCAAAAAGACATCGCCGGTGGTAATGACAATCTGCTCATAGTAAGCCGGGTCGGTATAGTCGCCGGCCTTATCAATGGTAATGCGGGTAGGTGCCGGAGGCACTACCGGCCGGGTGGAGGGGGTGCTGCTGGTCACAGGCGCCGAGGAAGTCGGCTGAGAGGACGAGGACTCCTCCGGCTGAGAGGACTCTTCCGGTTGGGAAGACTCTTCCGGTTGGGAAGATGAGGACTCTTCCGGCTGGGAGGAGGACACCCCCGGATTGACCACAGGGTCAGCATCCTGTTTGGAAAACCACACCACCACAGCGCAAATTACAATGGCCACAATAACCACTACCGCGGTAATCAACCACAGAGTACCTTTATTTTTATAGCGATCCGATTCACTCATAGCCAAACTCCTTCTCCAGCGAAAACCCTGCGGCCTGTGCCGCGCCGATGGATCCTCCCTTCGCTGGCGGGACATCCATCCGAACTGGTCCAAATCATTCCATTTTTACTGCCATCTGTATCTGCTTTAACTATAGCACAGCAAAGGTGAAATCGCCAGTGCTTTTACAAGTTTTCCCCTTGTGTTATATTCAGTGGCAAAAAACAGGTCGTTTATTGCCTGAATCCGGCTTTTTTGTCTCCTTTTTCCTTGGAAATTTGTGGTGGATTTACCTATTTCAGTTCATCCAGTGTCAGTTCATAGGAGGGCAGGGATTCCTCCATAAACACCTCCACCTCAGGCAGCTTCATATCCAGCAAAGCCTGGCGGGTGGTCTCCCTGGCCCGGTCAAATTCCCGGTTGCCCTGTTTGTGCTCCTCCAGACACTTAATGAGGGCGGACAGCCGGTCCGCCGCTTTCACATAGGGAAGATACCGGCCAGCCTCCTCCCCCGGGTCCAGATAGGCGTCATAGTCCTGGCGCAGGTCCTGGGGAAGCATGTCCAGCAGCCTGCGGCTGGCCACCTGTTCCACCCGCTTGTAGGCTTCCTTGATCTGAGGATTGTAATATTTTACAGGGGTGGGCAGATCCCCGGTGATGATTTCACTGCAATCGTGGTAGAGAGCATAGAGCACCCCTGTACCAGGGTCCAGCTCTCCCCCGAACCGCCGGTTGTGGAGGGTGATCAGGGCGTGAGTGAGAAAGGCCACCTCCAAAGTGTGCTCGCTCAGGTTCTCCGGCCGGCTGTTGTACATCAGTCCCCACCGCTCAATATATTTCATCCGGGCCAACATGGCGTAAAAATGATTTTCTTTCATGGCAATGCTCCTTTGACAGGGGCAATCCCCTGCCCTGAAATTATTTGGGTTTGCAAAAAACAGAGGAAAATTTACCACTGTTAAGAGGAATGTAAAATTTCCCCATAAAAACTGGTTAGATTTTCTCGGGCGTGGTATAATACATATGTTTTTGTCTCTATTGTATCATGTCCCGCCTGAGCTGTCAGCGGACAAACGGGATTTTATTCTAACCCATAAGGAAATCTGAGGTGTCATCGTGGAAAAACTTCGCTCCAAACCCCTTGCCCCCCATTGGAGGGTATTTTTACTGGCCCTGGGCCTTTCAGCCATTATGTTCCTGCCTTTTCTCATCTATGACAAGGGCTATTTCTTCTTTTTCGGGGATTTCAATGTACAGCAGATCCCCTTTTATCAGCTGGCCCATGAGGCGGTCCGCTCGGGAGACATCTTCTGGAACTGGTATACCGACCTGGGAGCCAATTTTATTGCCTCCTACAGCTTCTACCTGCTGTTCAGCCCCTTTTTCTGGCTGACCCTGCCTTTCCCCACCAGCTTTGTCCCTTATTTGATGGCCCCGCTGCTGATGCTGAAAACAGCCTGCGCGGCCCTGACCTCCTATCTGTATATCAGCCGGTTTCTCCGCAAAAAGGAGTACGCTGCCATCGCCAGCTTGCTCTATGCCTTTTCCGGTTTTGCTGTGTACAACATCTTTTTTAACCACTTCCATGAGCCGCTGGTATTCTTTCCCCTCATGCTCATTGGACTGGAGGAGCTGATGGTCAACAACCGCCGGGGCCTCTTCGCCATTACGGTGGCCATCAACTGCCTGGTCAACTACTGGTTCTTTATCGGGGAAGTGATGTTTGTCATCCTCTATGTCTTTGTGCGGATGACCAGCCCCGACTGGAAGATGACCCTGCCCCGCTTTTTCTGGATCGCCTTTGAGTCGGTGGTGGGACTGGCCTGCGCCATGTTCCTGTTTCTGCCGTCGGTGCTGGCCATTATGGGCAACCCCCGTACCACCAGCGATAACCTGCTCTCCGGCTGGAACTTCTGGCTTTACTGGGATACCCAGCGGTTCCCCGCTATCCTGCAAAGCATATTCTTCCCCCCGGACCTGCCCTCCCGGCCCAATTTCTTCCCCGATCAGGGAGCCAAATGGTCCTCTATGACCGCCTGGCTGCCCCTCTTTTCCACTACCGGAGTCATCTCCTATCTGTTCTGGGCCAAAAAGAGCTGGGTGAAAAAAATGCTTTGGATCTGTCTGGCCCTGGCTCTCATGCCCGGACCCAACAGCCTGTTTATCCTCTTCAACCACTCCTACTACGCCCGCTGGTTCTATATGCCCATCCTGCTGATGTGTCTGGCCACCGCTGTCGCCCTGGAACGGGCCGATGTGGACCTGATGCGGGGCTGGAGATGGACTTTGGGAATTATTCTCTTCTTCACCGTCATGGTGGGCTTTACCCCCGTCAAGGAAGATGGGGAGTGGTACCTGGGCCTGATGGCCGAGCCTGCCCGGTTCTGGCTGACTGTGGCCCTGGCCGCCCTCTGCCTGGTGCTCACCTACTGGCTGCTCCAATTCCATCGGGGGCGGGGCAGCTTTGCCCGCCTCTCCCTGTGCATGGTTTCGGTCATCAGCGTACTGCACGGCCTGATCTTTATTACCAACGGGAAGCTCCACTCGGATGACACCCAGTGGATTCGGGAGGTAGCTCTCTATGGGCGG
>CALXEL010000116.1 GCA_944387315.1 uncultured Clostridia bacterium | reverse complement strand
TCTTTGCCAAGCGACTCTATGGAGAGGAAACCGTCACCCGTTTTCGGCCCCATCACTTCCCCTTCACCGAGCCGTCGGCTGAGATGGACATCATGTGCTTCTCCTGCCACGGCGAGGGCTGCCGGCTCTGCAAGGGCGAAGGCTGGATTGAGATTCTCGGCTGCGGCATGGTACACCCCAAGGTACTCTCCATCTGCGGCATCGATCCGGAGGAATACAGCGGTTTTGCCTTTGGTATGGGTCTGGAACGTATCGTTATGCGCCGGTACAACATCGATGACCTGCGTCTGCTTTACGAAAATGACCTGCGGTTCCTGGGTCAATTTTAGGAGGTGAACAAGTATGAATCTTTCTATGAGATGGCTTTCTGACTATGTAAAAACTGATGTTACCCCTCACCAGTTCTCGGCGGACATGACCATGTCCGGCTCTAAGGTTGAGGGTTACGAGATAGAGGGCAGTGAAATCAAAAATGTTGTGGTGGGCAAGGTGCTGTCGGTTGTCAAACACCCCAATGCCGATACTTTGGTCATCTGCCAAGTGGATGTGGGCGCTGATAAGCCCATTCAAATCTGTACCGGCGCCACCAATGTTGTCCCCGGCGCCATTGTGCCGGTAGCCCTGGATGGCTCCACCCTGCCTGGCGGCAAGAGCATCCATCAAGGGAAACTGCGGGGCGAGGTCAGCGACGGTATGCTCTGTTCCCTCTCCGAACTGGGACTGACTGCCCACGATTTCCCCTACGCCGACGAAAATGGAATCTTCCTGCTGGAGGGCGAGGAAGCCAGTGCTCCTTTGGGCAGCGATATTTGTAAAGCCCTGGGTCTCAATGACACCAGTGTGGAATTCGAGATTACCTCCAACCGGCCTGACTGCCTGTCGGTATTGGGTCTGGCCCGGGAGGTGGCCGCCACCTATCACCTGCCCCTCACCCTGCCTGACCCCCAAGTCAAAGGCAGTGGGGATGATATTTCCAACTACCTGCGGGTGGATGTTCTCAACCCCGAGCTTTGCCCTCACTATGTGGCCAAAGTGGTAAAGAACGTAAAAATCGCTCCCTCTCCCCGCTGGATGCGGGAACGTCTGCGGGCCAGCGGCGTACGTCCTATCAACAACATTGTGGATATTACCAACTATGTCATGCTGGAATATGGCCAGCCTATGCACGCCTTTGATCTGAAACATGTATCCGGCGGCCATATTATCGTCCGCAACGCCGCCCCTGGTGAAACTATTACCACCCTGGATGGGGTTGACCGGAACTTGACCCCTGACATGTTGGTCATTGCCGATGAAAAAGCTCCTTCCGCTGTTGCCGGCGTCATGGGCGGTGAGCACAGTGAAATTGAGGAAGATACCCAATCCATTGTCTTTGAGTCCGCTTGTTTCTTCGGGCCTTCTGTACGAATCACCGCCAAAAAGCTGGGTATGCGTACCGAGTCCTCCGGCCGGTTTGAAAAAGGACTTGACCCACAAACCTGTATTCCCGCTGTATTGCGGGCCTGTCAGCTGGTAGAGTTGTTGGGAGCCGGTGAGGTTGTAGATGGTGTCATTGATGTGGACCACTCCAAAAAGGAACCCACCAGAATCAAGCTGGAAACCGATTGGATTAACCGCTTCCTGGACATCTCCCTGACCCGAGATGAGATGGTTGCCATCCTTCTGCCTTTGGGCTTTTCCATGGAGGGGGACAATGTGGTAGTTCCCTCTTGGAGAGGCGACGTGGAGCACAAAGCGGATATCGCTGAGGAAATTGCCCGTTTCTATGGTTACGATAAAATCCCGGTTACACCTCTGCGGGGCTCTTCTGAGGGCAGCTATACCAAGCGCCAGAAGTTTGAGCAAAAACTCAACACCCTGTTGCTGGCTCAGGGGCTCAATGAGGTCATTACCTACTCTTTCATCAGCCCCAAATATTATGACAACATCCGGCTGCCCGCCGATAGCCCCCTGCGCCGTTCAGTTACCATCCTTAACCCATTGGGTGAGGACACCAGCGTTATGCGTACCACCACCATTCCCTCTATGATGGAGGTACTCACCCGTAACTACAACTACCGGAACCTTTCCGCCTCCCTCTATGAGCTGGCTACTGAGTATATTCCCAGAGGCGAAGAGGAGCTTCCTGAGGAAAACCTGCAGGTTTCTATCGGTATGTACGGGGATAAAACGGATTTCTTCGTACTAAAAGGTATTGTAGAAACCCTTCTGGAAAAACTAAACATTGCCGATTGGGATGTACAGGCCAAAACTGATGATCCCACCTTCCACCCTGGACGCTGTGCGGTCATTACCAAAGACGACAAAACCCTGGGTATTCTGGGTGAGATCCACCCCACCGTTTGTGAGAATTATGGCATCGGCGCCCGCTGCTATGTGGCGAAGCTCAGTGTGGATGTCCTAGAGGAAGCTGCTGTCACCGAGCGTGAGTATCAGCCTCTACCCAAGTTCCCCGCCACCCAACGGGACATCGCCCTGCTCTGTGACGAGGACCTGCCAGTTCTCACCATGGAAAAAGCCATCAAAGCCATTGAGGGTTCTATTTTGGAAAAGGTGGAGCTGTTTGATGTCTATAAGGGTACGCAGATTCCACAAGGTAAAAAGAGTGTGGCCTTCAATCTGGTACTCCGGCATAAAGATCACACCCTCACCGACCAAGAAGCCGATGACTGTGTGAAAAAAGCGCTGGCCGCTTTGGAAAAATTAGGGGCTTCCCTGAGAGGATAACCAGTTATTTTCTCTGGCAAATTCTCTTGCCAATTGATAAGTTATGGTGTATATTTGTGTTAAGAGGTGATTACAATGCAGGAACCAACCATTTCCTTTTCTATTCATGAAGATAAAGAACAACAGGTTAAGCAGACTTTGACAATGGTCTATGATGCCCTGCGCCAGAAAGGATACAACCCGATCAATCAGATTGTAGGATATATTCTTTCTGAGGACCCCACCTATATCACCACCCACAACAACGCCAGAAGCTTGATTCGCAAGATTGACCGGGATGAGCTGCTTCAAATTTTAGTAAAATCCTATCTGGATGATTAAACTTCGGGCCGCGGGAACTGACCGCGGCCCTTGTTTTGTCCTGGCTGCCCCAGCTTTACTACTGGATGATTCCTGGGTCACAGCCTTTTTCCGACAGAGAACGCCTTTACTAAACTGTATTTTTATGGTATACTATAATTTGTATTGGGTTTTTGACCCATTTATCATATAAAAACAGGAGGGATAATAGTGGCTGAAACAAAAAAGAAGAAAGATGATTCCCTGTACTACAAGGGCAGACCTCTTGTTCGTAGCGGAAATACAATTTACTATGGTTTTCCCGGTGATAAATATGTGGCGCTGCTTCAGGTTGTTTCCACCGAAAAATTCCAGGAAATGGAATTAGCCAACAAGGTGACCGTTCAGATTATGGCTACCGACCCTGAAGTTCGTACAAAAGACCGCATTATCAAGAAAACGGAGAAAAATGGTCTTTACAACGCTTTGAACATTGCTTCTATCTGGCTGGAACGAGCCTTGACCGAAAAATAGTGGATATAATCGAAAAAATCCTGTCTGGAAATAAATTTCCAGGCAGGATTTTTTTATGGGAAATTACTGTTGTTGCCCACCCTTATTGGGTCGACAAAAAAAGATAGGAAAGCTATAATAAAATGGTAACACATTCCAAGGAGGAATTTCCATGCTTCGTTGTCCAGTCTGCCACCAGCCACTGAGTCCATCTCAGGGCTGCTATCGCTGCCCGAAGGGACACAGCTTTGATTTGGCTTCCAGCGGTTACCTCAATCTGCTGCTTCCCAATAAGCGCCATTCATCCCATCCTGGAGACAGCCGTGAGATGATTTTGGCCCGGAGAGATTTTTTAGCCCGAGGCTATTACGACTTTCTGCGGGAATTTCTTTGCGGGCAAATTGAGGAGTGCCTGGCTGGGCAATCCGGCAGCACCCTCATTGACATCGGCTGTGGAGAGGGATACTATACCCAAAGCTTTACTCTGGCGGCTAAAGCCGTTGATCCTGGGTGCCACTGCTATGGTTTGGATCTGGCCAAAGACGGACTGAAAACCGCCGCCAAACGGGACAAAGACACCTTGTATCTGGTAGCCAGTCTGGGAGATATGCCCTTTTCTGACCAGTGCGCCAACCTGCTGGTCAATGTATTCGCTCCCTATAGCGATGAGGAATTCGCCCGTGTTTTAGCGCCAGGAGGATACTTGATTACCGCTGTGCCCGCGGAAAACCACCTGTTTGGACTGAAATCCTTTCTCTACGAAAAGCCCTATTATAATATACTGGCCCCCTATGACCTGCCTCATTTTACACTGGTTTCTCAACAGGTCATTGAAAAACAGGTCACTATTTCCCCTGGGCAGGATATCTACAATCTCTTTCAGATGACTCCGTATTTTTGGAAAACCTCCTCCCATGCGGTGGAACGCCTGAAAAACTTGGAACAACTAGATACCCCACTCCATTTTGGTATCATTGTTTACAGGCGAAACTCCCTTGACTAAGCAACCACATAAAGAAAAGGAACGGCCCTCTGGGGCCGTTCCTTTTTGCATTACATCTTAAAGGGTGTGATACCCTGCCTCATTGAGAGCCTGTTTGATCTGCTCAATGTGGTCAAAGCCCACCGTCTCCAGCACCACTTCCACATTGCAAGAGGTAATATCCGCCGCGATCTGGGTTCTGTCGTGGTAAATGGATACAATATTGGCCCCCAGTTTGGAACACAGTGCAGTAATATTTTTCAGATTGCCTGGCTTATCGGTCACCTGTACAGTCAGCTTCACCGAACGGCCGGTAGCGGCAAGGCCTCGATTGATAACCCGGGACAAAATATTGACGTCTATATTGCCGCCGGAAACGACACAGACTACCTTTTTCCCTTGCAAGTTGATTTTGTTGTGCAATACCGCCGCAACAGAGACAGCTCCCGCTCCCTCTGCTACTATTTTCTGCTTTTCTACCAGAGCCAGCACCGCTGTAGCAATCTCGTTTTCACTGACAGTCACCACACCGTCCAGATAGCGGCTACAGATGTCATAAGTCAGATTGCCTGGCTGCTTTACCGCAATGCCATCGGCAAAGGTCTGTACCGAGGGCAGCTCCACAATTTGTTTCTGCTCCAAAGAGGTATACATGGAGGGGGCTCCCGCCGCCTGTACCCCATACACTTTGCAATTGGGATTGATAGATTTTACCGCGAAAGCAATACCAGAAATGAGGCCGCCGCCTCCAATGGGAGCTACCACTACTTCCGCCTGGGCCAGCTGCTCCATAATTTCCAAGCCCACTGTTCCCTGGCCGGCAATTACATCTTCATCGTTAAAGGGATGGGCAAAGGTATAGCCCTTCTCCTTTTGGAGCTCTACCGCTTTTTGGGCGGCGTCATCATATACACCATCTACCAGCACCACTTCCGCTCCATAGCTTTTAGTGGCTTCAATCTTTGCCAGAGGCGCGCTGGCTGGCATACAAATGACCGCTTTGATTCCACTGCGCTGGGCTCCCAGAGCAATTCCCTGGGCATGGTTTCCAGCGGAACAGGCAATAACCCCTTTTGCCTTTTCCTCCTGGGTCAGCTGGGAAATTTTATAGTATCCTCCCCGCACCTTAAACGAACCGGTCAGTTGCAGGTTTTCACACTTCAGATACAGCTCACAATCCTTTGTGAGAGTGGGCGCTGGCATCAGAGGCGTTTTCCTGGCCACTCCCTCCAATACATGGGCGGCATGTTGTATTTTTTCCAGTGTCAGCATAGCCAATCCTCCTATGAGATTTCTTACTTTTAGTGTAACGGGTTTTCACCCGATTTGCAATATTCCAAATACATTTTTGTTGAATTTGTCTTTTATAGGTGGATTTTTCTTTCCTACACAATCTTTTGTCCGTTTTGAACACACAACTCTTGTAAAAAATAACCAATAAAAAAGAGCTCCTGAGGAAGCTCTTTTAAAATCACTGGCCAAAAAACGCAAAGCGGCCAATGGGCCGGCCTAGATGCAAGGTGGCAGCGCACAGGTAGGCATCCACAATCATTGCCAACTGATAGAAAAAACTGATCCACAAACTGTCAAATAAATAGAACAACAGGTAGTTGGAAAAAAAGATGACAATTCCCTTGGAAATTTGGCCATTGACCAGCTGTCCCAGCCCACAGACCATCATAGAGGCAAAGGCAGCTGACCAGGGAGACAATCGACACTGGTCGGGATAGACCATTCCAGCTACCCTGCCTGAAACGGTTTCCTTGTGTATCGCGGGGGATTGGGCCCAATCCCCTGTTTCCTCCCACTGCCCTTGGGGGTTGGAAAGAGGACTGCCACATCGGCCGCAATACCTGGCCTGATTGTCATTACCATATCCACATTGGGGACAAAATTTCATACTGTTTCCTTTCTTGGGAATATCATTTATTTAGGCTCCAAAAAAAGCTGGTGCGGTTGAATCTGTAAAATTTCACAGATGCGAAACAGGACATCCAAAGAGGGAACCTTATCTACATTTTTGGCCTCAATCTGGCTGATATACGCCCGGGAAATATTGGCTCGGATGGCCAATCCCTCTTGTGTCAAATACGCTTTTTTTCGGTAATACGCTATATTTCTGCCCAATAACAGATAGTAGTGTCGATACTGCCTTTCCATTTTATCACCCTGTTTTATGATAGCGTGTCCTATTTTTCGTATTGCTCGCCACTAGACAGTAACAACACTATTCTGTGATAAAAAAGGGCAAAATATACACAATACCTTACCTGTATTGCTGGATATCCCAATAGAGCAAAAAGATTTTTACTTGTAATACATAAAGAGTTGGCAGCGAATCATTCCATTATACAGCTTTCTGCGCTTATCCGCTTTCCTGCCAAAGAAAGATTCGAACTCTTCATGGGGACTGATGATGTAGTAGTTAACCCCCTGGCCAGGTTGGAACACCCTGCCCATCTTTTGGTAAAGATCCTCTGCCTGGCGAATGTCCAAAAGCCGCTCTCCATAAGGGGGATTACAGATCACTGTGGTCTCCGGTTCAGGCATTTGGAAATCTGCAATATCCCGCTGGGCAAACCGCACCCGCTGGGCAATCCCTGCTTTATAGGCGTTATCTGACGCCAATTGCACCGCCTGTCCATCCAGGTCAAACCCATATCCCCGGTAAGCGCTGTCCCGACAGATCCGGCTATAGGCCGCTTCCCGCTCCTGTTTCCAGATAGAAGAATCCAGGCAACCCCACTGTTCCGCTGCGAAACGCCGGCGGATTCCCGGGGCAATATTCATTCCATGGAGGGCTGACTCAATCACAAAAGTGCCGGAACCACAAAAGGGATCGTACACCACATTGTCCCGGCGGATATGGGCCAAATCCACAATACCAGCTGCCAGGGTTTCCTTGATGGGAGCCAACATGGAAGTCTGGCGATATCCCCGTTTGTGAAGCCCAGCTCCTGAGGTATCCAGCAAAATGGAAACCTGATCCTTGTGGATGGAAAACTGAATCTGGTGAATGGGGCCGCTCTCCTCAAACCAGGAAATCCCATAGACCTTTTCTAAACGCTTAACCGCCGCTTTTTTAATAATGGACTGGCAGTCCGGAATACTGTGCAGCTGGGAGTTGAGGGACCACCCCTTTACAGGAAAGGCATCCTTAGCTCCAATGTATTCCTCAAAAGGGAGCTCCACTGTCTGGTCAAACAACTGGGTAAATGAGGTGGCAGTAAAGCTTCCCAGCAGCAACTGGACCCGCTCAGCGGTACGCAGACAGATATTGGCTTTGGCGATCATCGCCTGGTCTCCTGTAAATGTGACCTTTCCATCGGACACCTGTATATTCTCACCCCCCAGCCGTTTGACTTCGCCGGAAAGGACACTCTCCAACCCAAACAGGCAGGGACAGCTGATTGTATATTTTGACATGGTATCATTCCTTTCTTTTGCCTTACATAAGCCGGCAGAATGAGGGATGGGTATTCTCCGTCCTTTATTATACAGTGGCCGGGCTATGGCGTCAAATATACCAGTGGAATCTTCCAAAACACAAACAGCCCAAAACAAAAGTGGCCGGATGTGTGTAAACACACATCCGGTCTGCCAAAACCTATTTGCGCGACTCGCAATTATTGGGGCTCAATCAAACCATAGTTGCCGTCCTTACGACGATAGACTACATTAATTTCACCACTGGCCACATTGCGGAACATATAGAATTCATGTCCTACCAGATTCATCTCAAGAATCGCCTCGTCGGTAGACATAGGCTTCACTGGGAACCGTTTATTGCGAACAACCTGATAGGTCTCCTCTGTCAGGTCGGCTGGATCTTCATAGAGGGATGCATCAAAAGCGTTGGCACGGAGCTTTTTGCTGAGTTTGCTTTTATTTTTTACAATCTGACGGAACAGTGTATCCACAACAGCATCCAGAGAATCAGCACGATCGGCCGTTGTCTTCTCTGCGCGATAAGTTATTCCCTGGGACTGTACTGTAACCTCCACCGTCTCTCTATCTTTTTCGTTGGTAACTGTCAGATAAGCAGTTACATCATCATCAAAAAAGCGGTCAAACTTTGCCAGTTTTTTCTCCGCTCTCTCCCGGAAGGCATCCTTCACGCTGGTTTTTCTTGCGGTGATGGTAATTTTCATACATTCAACCCCTTTATTATAATCTGGCTCAACAACAAAAGAGATGTTGTCAGCCGGTTTTAACAGCCGGGTAGGCTGGTAAAAGGCAACCGGATACCAAACTATGTGATTTTAGAGTTAACTTGTGATATCCATTTGGGTTATTGTCATTATATCACAAATTGTGTATATTTACAACCGCGTTTTTTGAAGGAATCGTGAATTACTTTACCTGCTCTCCATTGATAAATACCATTTTAGGCTTTGCCGCCAAAGTAAAGGGGTCCTGATCATAAATCACCAGGTCCGCGTCTTTTCCCACTTCAATGGAGCCAACCCGATCCTCAATCCCACACTGTCTGGCGGGAACAATGGTAAGGGACTCCAACGCCTTGTGGTAATCCATCCCCTCTCGCACCGCCAAACCAGCACTGATGGTGAGAAAGTCGATGGGAATTTCCGGATGGTCGGTACAAATGGATACAGGAATCCCTTTCCCCGCCAGGATACCGGGGTTCGCCATGGTGGCTTGGGACAACTCCGGTTTAGAGCGGTGACTGATAATAGGGCCGCATACTACACTGGCTTTATCCTTAGCCAACAGGTCCCCAATCAAATATCCTTCGGTACAGTGGACCAGCACATAATCCAGCTGAAATTCCTTACAGATACGCAGGGCGGTGCAAATATCATCGGCCCGATGGGCGTGAATGTGAACCTTCAACTCTCCTTTGAGCACTGGCAGGAGGGCTTCGCACTTAATATCGTATTCTGGCTCATCCACATCGTCGTCCTCTGCCGCCAGCTCCATATCCTGCTGGTATCGCCGGGCCTTTTTCAGGCTTTCCCGGATCAGAGCCGCTGTAGCCATCCGGGTAACAGGTGCCTGGGAACGGCCATGATATACCGTTTTAGGGTTTTCTCCAAAGGCGAATTTCATGGCCGCGGGAGCTTTGACAACCATATCGTCCACACAGCAGCCCGCTGTTTTGATAGCGCACATCTGGCCGCCAATGGGGTTGGCGCTGCCTGGGCCGGTGACCACTGTGGTAATACCGGCGGCCAAAGCTTCAGAAAAGCCCCTGTCTAAAGGATTGATAGCGTCCAGGGCTCTCAGCTGTGGGGTAATGGGATCGGTGTCCTCGTTGCCATCATCCCCCTCAAAGCCCATTCCATCCCCAAACACACCCAAATGGCTGTGGCCATCAATCCATCCAGGATATACGGTACAACCTGGCAGGTCAATCACTTGTTCCTCTTTGGGGCAATTTTCCATTAATCCAAAATTAATTATTTTAGATTTATTTATCTGAATAAATCCATTTTCAATTGTTTTTTGCGTAATTGGTTCGATTTTTACATGTGTAATAACCATTTTATTCTCCTATTTTCAAAATAACCTTTACATTGTATAAAAAATGTGTTAATATTCTTTTGCTACTCCTACTATATTTACTTTATTTTTGTGCCGCACCGTCCTGTGACGGTGCCTTTTATTTTGTAAAAAAAAACGGAGTGCAGACGCACTCCGAAAGGATTATCGTTATCTGTACTGACCGCCACGTTTTCCCGAGCTTCCCCGCTTGGTATCCATGTTGCGCTTCAAATCAGACATCTTATCTTCACTGGTCTGCTTAAATTTACTGAGCATTTCCTCAAAGGTAAGGGGTTCATTGCTAGCAGGACGCTTGGGATTCCATCCAACATTTCGGGGCGGGTATTTGCGGGGCTGATTCTGTGTGGGAGCCGGCGCCGGGGCTGGTTGGGCCTTTTTCATCGAAAGGCTGATCTTGCCATCCTCAGACACACTGAGAATTTTTACCTTGACCATTTGATTTTCCTGGACATAGTCCCGGATTTCCTTAACATAGGTTGCCGCAACCTCCGAGATATGTACCATACCTGTTTTGCCATCCGGCAACTCAACAAAAGCGCCAAATTTTGTAATACCAGTGACTTTGCCCTCAACAATCGATCCAACTTCAAGCTGCATTTGTGGAAAAATCCTCCTAAATTTTGTTATCCGCCTTAACTGCCTGATACGTCTATCAACACACGCTCATCAGGATAAGCGAAACCCAGTTTTTCGCGGGCAATACGTTCGATGTATTTCTCGTCGGAATCGGACATCAGAATCCGTTCCAGCTCTTTATTCTCGATCCGCTGCTCTTCCACCTGCTGCTTTACTTCTTCCAGTTCTTTTTGGCGCTGAGAAATCTCCACCTGAAGCTGAATGAGAGTGACCACCAAATAGCCAGCAAAACCAAACACACACAACCGCATCATAAAGCTTTTCCTGGTTTTCCTGTGCTTCTTCATTTTAGGTCACTCCTTTCTATGGAATTCTGTAAATCAGAGGCAGCCTTACCAGGCTTCTCTCTTATAAGATTATACAATAAAAGGCGCTGTTGTTTCAAGCGGAATTTCGTTTTATTTCCCTGTTTTTTACAGGCGGCCCAGACCCTCTTACTGCGCTTATTCAGCAGTTTAAAAAGATGCCGCAGCAGACGTACCCAAGGAGCCAAAAAGAAACCATACAGCGCTTTTAAAACGCCATATACAAACCGAAAAACAACTCGTGCAACTGCCATTACCACACTGCCGATGGTCAGATAATAAAGGATAAATCCAATCATTTCCCCAGCCAAAATAAACAGGCGCACCCGTCCTTCGGTGGTATTGAGCATATAGCCAAAGGTCACCAGAGCGCAGAGAAGAAAAAAGCAGCAGTCTTCTGCCAAAATAAACCAGCTTGGGAGGGGAAACGCCACACGGCTGATACGAAACAAATCGTACCCTATTCCCAAAATGGCCCCAATTCCAATGGAACCCAAAAAAACCCAGGTTTGAAAGGATACGGTAAAACCCAAAGGACCACCCCGCTATCGGAACAGCCGGGAGAAAAATCCGCCTTTTCCCTGGGGATTGTCGTCATAGCTGAAGGCATAGATATCCCCTTCCAGGGAAAGCTCTCCCGTATCTACATCAATACGGTTCATATGCAGGTTCATCCCTTTAATGGAAAGCTCCCCCGCCTCGGTATACAGCACCACAGTTTCTTCATCAAAGCTGTCAATATCTGTCACCCCTGTGACAGATAGATTTTTCCGTCCCTCTAAAATCAGGTTATGTGGAGATTTATATTTTTTCTCCTCCGCCATAGCTTGCCAGCCTCCGTTTCTCACATACTGTTATACCTAACTATATGAGATGGGCCGCAACCATATGACCAGTTACTCAATTACTGTATAGTTGGTGGCCGCGTTGTCCTTGGTGGCATACTCATCCACCCGCAGCACCTGTACTTTTAACGGGCGGCTTCCCAGGTTGATTTCAATAATATCTCCCTCTTTTACCTCCGCTGACGCCCGGGCTACCTTCCCATTGAGGCTGACACGCCCCGCATCACAAGCCTCGTTGGCTATGGTACGTCTTTTAATCAGTCTGGTCACTTTTAAATATTTATCCAAACGCAAAAATATCGCCTTCCTCTTTTGTTCACATCTTCCCATCATTTGTCCAAATCAGTGTAGCGCAAAACAAATGGGAATCCAACTCTTTTTTGTCGCTCTATGCCTGGCGTAAATGTAAAAAAGTCCGGCTACCTGGGTAACCGGACCTGAAAATCAATTCATCCAAATGGAGAAGACTGCTTACTTGGCAACAGAATCTTTCAGAGCTTTGCCAGCCTTAAATACAGGCAGTTTGGAAGCAGCAATGGTAATCTCTTCCTTGGTGCGGGGGTTAATACCCTTTCTCTCACCACGCTCTTTTACCTCAAAGGTTCCAAAACCAACCAAAGAAACCTTGTCGCCAGAAGCCAGGGCCTCGGTAATCGCCTCAACAACAGCACTTACAGCCTTTTCGCTATCCTTCTTAGAGAGCTCTGCTTTTTGTGCTACTGCGCTGATCAGTTCTGCTTTTGTCATTTAAAATTCCCTCCATGTTTTACAAAAAGATTATTGTTGTTTCTTTGCCTCATTCCAAAGGCAATTGAGATTATCAATGGAAGAATGTTTCATGTCCACATTCCTCTCTATGGCAAGTCGTTCAACCGCTTCAAAACGGTCTATAAACTTGTTGCAGGATACATTCAGGCTGTCTTCAGGGTCCACATGCAAAAACCGTGCCACATTGACAGCTGAAAACAGCAGATCGCCCAGTTCTTCAAAGCACCCATCGGCATTGTTTTGTGCAATGGCCTCTTTAAGCTCCTCCACCTCGCTGAGCAAATCCTGAAAAGCCCACTGAACATCCGGGTAGTCAAAGCCAGATTTAGCCGCCCGCTTTTGCACCTTGGCTGAGCGCATCAAAGCGGGGAATACCTTGGGAACACTCTTTAAAGTCTCTGTATAGGTAGATTGCCCTTTTTGCTGCCGTTTAATCTCATCCCAATTATCCAGCACCTCATCCGAGTTGTGAACCACCACATCCCCAAAAATATGAGGGTGCCGTACAATCAGTTTCTGACAAACCCCATTGACTACATCGTCAAAGGTAAAGCCGCCTACTTCTTCCTCCATTTTGGCGTGAAAGACAACCTGCATCAGCAGGTCACCCAGTTCCTCCTCCATAGAGACAGGGTCTTTGTTGTCGATGGCTTCCACCACTTCATAGGTTTCCTCAATTAAATTGTTGCGGATTGACTCATGGGTTTGTTCCCGGTCCCAGGGACAACCCTCCTCAGACCGAAGCTTTGTCATGATAGCCAGCAAATCTTCCATCTGATAACGATCTTTCAGCGCAAATGAGTCAGACATGGCAACTTCCCTTGTTTCCTAAATTTTTCAGCATGACAGCAACATTTATATTACCCTAAAAGCGAAAATTTTTCAAGTATTTTAGCAACTTTTTCTCCCCCTGGTACCATAAAAAGGTCCTCCCGGGTAATGGTTTTCAGCAGCAGTAAAACCAAAAGGTAACAAGCTCCCCCAATGGCAATAGAGAGCAGGGTGGCGACACTGGGAGCGATTTGCCGGGAAAGGAGGCCATAGGCTGCCCAAGCTCCACACCCACAACAAACACCAGCCATCATAGGTTTTCCAAATACCTGCCAAATCCCCAGGGGCACCTCTGTAGCGTGGCACAGAAGCAAAATCCCCACACAGTCAATCCACACAAAGCACAGCAGATTTCCCCAAGGAGCTGCCATAATATTGATCGAAGGCACCGCTACAAATATAAAATTGCCCAACAGCTTGGCAGCACCACCCAGCACCATGAGTTTTACCGGCAAATCTGGGCGGCCAATTCCCTGGAGCATACTGCCAATGGGGGCAGACATGGAAGAAAAAATTACCGCGATGCCTAAAATTTGCAGCAGAGGCGCCGCGATAGCCACTTCCTGGGGGCGGGAAGCAAAAAGCAGGTTTAAAATGGGCTGGCTCAAAGCATAGATTCCCATGCCGGCTGGGAAAGCGATCATGGCGGTCAGGCGCAAAACCGACTCGATACAGCGTCTGGTTTTGCCCACATTGCGCACCGACCAGGCAGAGGAAATGGCAGGCAGGGCGCTGACCCCAAAGGCCCCAGTGACCGCTGGCACAATGCCATAGATAGTCATAGCCAAACCGGTGTAGGAGCCATAGAGATAATTGGGCACCTGATCAATGGTCAAAGACTGGGGAATCAGCCCCTGGTACATTTTATAGATCAAACCGGAATCCCTCTGTAAAGCCACAGCCAGACGGTTCATCACCGACATCAAGTCCGCCAAACCCATAAGATTGAGGATCAGCCCTCCGATACAAACCGGCAGAGAGATGGAAAAGATTTTTCCCGCTGTCTCCTTTAGAGAAATTGGCAGGGGAGCGCCAGCCCTCCTGATATCTTCTCCAGAGAGTTTTCCCCACAGATATCGCAACAGCAAAAATAGGGCGCCAGCCAGATCTCCAAAGGTCACGCCCCCTATAGCGCCCGCAGCCCCGTAGGGCAAAATGATTTCGGCGGCCTGCTCCAGCGTGGACACAGCGGTACCAAACACCACGCCTTGTGTCTCAAACTGACGGTACCCCTCCCCAATGACCCACTGAGCCAGCAAAATCCCGGTGGCTAAACGCATCACCGCTTCCAACACCTGAGAAATCGCCGTAGGATACATGTTGCGCATTCCTTCATAGTATCCCCGGAACGCCGATACAATGCATCCAAAAAAGAGGGCTGGCGCAATGGCCACCAGACAAAAGGCTGCTTGCCGGTTTCCCACCAGTCTTGCCAAAGGCTCATGAAATACAAAAAGAATCCCCGTACCCAATAGGCCGGTTACCGTAAGAATACACACCGAAAGGTGGAACACCCGTTTTGCGTCCCTAGGACGGCCTTTGGCCATATTTTCGGATACCAGTTTGGAAATGGCCACTGGAATCCCCGCTACCGCCAATGCATGTACCGGATGAAACAGGCCAAAAGCTGTCATAAAATAGCCCATACCAGTGCCGCCCAACAGTTGTGTGAGAGGGATTTTATAGAGAGCCCCAATCACCTTTACAACCAGAGCGGCAGTCATTAAAATAACCGCGCCATGTAATACACTTTGATGCCGCTGCTGCCTCAAATGGATTCACCTTCCTGTCCCTGTACTTATTTTCATAAGTATGGACCGGCAGGCGCAATTATGCCCAACCCATCACTGGGCCAAATACCAGTAGGTGTGAAAACCCGAGTTTTGCACTATAGCGCCCCTAGGGACCTGAGAGAGGGTCAAATGGATATTGAGATAGTCCCCTACCCCATTCATCAGGCTGGCTGCCCCAAACACCAAAACCAGCTGTGAGGCAAACCCCACCCAATGGGGCAGCAGAACCCATATTAGCAAAGGCAAAAGCCCTAAAACCACATTGGGGGCGGCGCACATCCATAAAAAGCGTATTTTGCTGACAGGTTGAGTACAGGTGACAAAGGCCGCTGAGTCCTTTGGGGAAACCCAGAGCTGTACCTGGGCATCCCTGGGATAGCAGAGGCCATGTAGCAGCTCATGGGGTAAGATACCTACCAACGAGAGTACCACCCCTGCCACAAAGCTTCCCAGCGAGGGCAGAAAGTCCCAGTGCCCCGCCCCCAGTCTTTTGAGAATCAGTGCCGCAGCTGTAAGCAAAACCGGTAGGACCAGATAACCCATTGCCTGTTTGACCAGCTGGGACAGATCCTCCGGCTCCGCATACTGGACGGCGTTAGGGGGAAGCTGGCTGACTGGCAGCTGCTCCGGCGAGGTATATCGGCCCATCCATTTTAATTTCATTTTGTCTCTCCTTTTTGTTTTGTTACTTCTCTGAAAGGGAATAAAAAAGCCCCGCTGTATAAAACAGCAGGGCCTCATAGCTTCATTACTTCTGGGTGGGGTTCTGATCTTCCACATGGAAATCAGCGGCTGTACTTACAGGTTCCACCTCTATGGAAACCTCTTTGCCATAGTCGTGGGCAACCAGGGTTGAACCACACCGGGAACAAAATACCGATTCCGCTGGATTGCCAGCCCCACAGTTGGGACACTTCACCGAGGTTTTGCTGTCAGCAATTTTATCATTGAGCTCGTTAAGGGCAACCAGCAAAGCGTCAATTTCAGAAATGCACACCCGGATCAGATCCGAGTTGTCGGTCCCGGTTTTTTCCTGCTCATAGACAATGGCGCCTAAACGCTCATAGCTCTTCTGAATATCCCCATTGAGCTGTACCGCCTGCAATTTCAGCTTGCTGAGCTCCACCATTTCTCCGGTCTTTTTCCCAGCCACATTGGCTACAGTTTTGGCTTTATTTAAAAAATCGTCAAATCTACCCATCTGTCTCTCCTCCGCCGCCGAAAGCGGTATTCTCTTCCCCCAAAATTCCCCCTACGGCGCAGATTTGGGAACGGGGAGCCTGCATCCACTTCCCATGACCAGGCTATCGTTCTTATTATAGCTTATCATGGCATATTTTTCAATCTTTAACCTGTCAGACCCCACACTCTATCCGATAAATTCTCGCAACAGGGTATCTGCCGGAATATATTCCTTATCTATTTCACAAAACAGCCCCAAAGCATCAAAAAAGCCTTGAATCTGTTCTGCGTACTCCCCCGACTCCTTTGGGGCCAACAGGGGCAGCAAATGCTGATGAAATACACAGGGCTCATAGTAGATGGAGGAATCAATCACAAGATCCGCGTCGTCCCGGAAGGGATAGATAAACTCCTGTTCTCCCTCCAAAACCCGGGCCCAGCGGGACATGGTCTGTATAGGAAGGTAGTTGCGGAAATTGTTATCCCGCACCATACGGCGCATGAGACGGATTCCCTGGGGAGAGAGCACCCTCTCCCCCTGCCATACATAGCAGGTCCCCACACTGACATAGAGTTTGAGTAGATACTCTTGAGGCAGTGTTTCCCGCAGCAGAGGGTTCAGAGCGTGGATTCCTTCCACAATGAGCACCTCTCCCTCCTCCAGAGAGATTTCCACCCCTTCCGGCGCCCGTCGGGTGGTATAAAAATCAAAAACTGGAAAGGTGGAGTGTCCCTCCTCTAAAAGCTGACCCAAGCAGTAGTGAATCCGGTCAATATCCAGCGCGTAAACCGATTCAAAATCCCGGGTACCATCTGGCAGAATGGGATATTCCTCATGGTTTTTAAAGAAGTTGTCCAGGGACATCACCTCTGCCCCGGCGCCTTTGGCCCGCAGGCTCTCAGCCAATTTTTCCGCTGTGGTGGTCTTGCCTGAACCAGAGGGGCCAGCCAACAAAATAATACGGTACTGTCCGCCGGCAGCCAATATCTTGTCGGTCACCTCATCCACCTGGAGCCGGTAGTTGGCCTCAGAAAGCTCCACCAGCTGCCGGGGATCGGACTGGGCCAGCTGGTTGATCTCGGCCACATCCATCTCCTGGAAGTTATCGGATCGGAAATCTCTCATAAAAGTCTTTCACCTGCTCTTTCCGTTTTACGATCTCATCAAATTTTGAAAGATATTCATACGGGAACTTGTAGTTAAACACCCGCTCAATCTGTTTGCCTCCCGGTTGGCGCAGCTTGGTCACAGCGCCGGCTCCACAGGCTAAAATGGTATGGGTCTCATCCATAATATAGACGTTATAAAGTCCCTCAAAGCCCGGCTTGCAATACCCGGTATTTTCCAAATTGTCCAGGGTATTTTTCTGGCGGTACAAATAATAGGGCCCATAACCAGACCCGGTCAGCGCCCGTCCGGCATAATCTACCATATATGTAACATTTTCCGCCTGCTGGGCCAATTGATCCATGCTGCAGGCCGCCAGATCCGCAGCCCGCTTTACCGAAAGGGTATGTACTGTTACATTCTCCGGCGCCAGCCGCAGCACCTCCTGGATGGAGTGCTCAAATCCCTCCCGGGTGTCGGTGGGCAGTCCAGCGATCAAATCCATGTTGATATTGGCAAAACCCATATCCCGAGCCATTTCATATACCCGGCAGGTATCCTGGGAAGTGTGTTTTCGCCCCACATATTCCAAAACAGAGTCGTTAAAGGTCTGAGGGTTGATACTGATCCGGCTGACCCCGGCCTGGGCAATCACCTGGAGCTTTTCCCGGGTAATGGTGTCGGGACGTCCCGCCTCTATGGTGTATTCCCAAACCTGACTCAGGTCAAAGGAACCGGCTACCTGCCGGGTCAAGCGGCCCAGCTGTTCCGCCGAAATAGCAGTGGGGGTACCTCCCCCAAAGTAGACGGTACGCAAGGTCAGTCCCAACTCTTTAGCCAGATGGGCGGTCAGATCGATCTCCCGGCAGAGAGCGTCCACATAGGGGTCGATGAGACGAAAAGTCTTTTCAATGGAGTGGGAGACAAAGGAACAGTAGGAACAGCGAGAGGGACAAAAGGGGATGGAAATGTATAGGCTGAAACTGTCCGGAGTGGAGCGAGAAAGAATCTGGTGTTCCATTTTCTGGGTAGCCATGGCCAAGTCCATCTTTTCTGGGGAAACCAAACACTCCTGCTGGAAATACCGGCGAATCTCCTCCTCCGGCATTCCCTCATCCACCCGTCGCTGAATCAACTTGACAGGCCGGATACCTGTCAAAATTCCCCACTGAGGATGGCGGCCGGTGATCCGGGAGAGAAGCTTGTAAACCAGCACCCCCAAAGCCCGCTGACAGTCCCACTGGGTTGTGCCGCCTTCCAGGGTTTCCCTATCCTGATACTGGGTGCCGGAAAGGTTCACCTGTACAATCAGCTCGATGGTATCTTTATGCTCTGTAAGCTGGGTATATACATAGTCCGACTCAGGTAGCTCATCTGCCAAGGCCACCTTGCGCCCTGGAAAAAAGAGCATGGTCAGACAGCTCATTTCGTAGGCAAAGGAATGCCCCGACGAAATTACCTTCATAGTACTTGCCTCCGCTGTATTGCGCCATTGGCGCAGATGGAAAATCCACCGGGGATTTTCCTTTATTTTTCCCGCACATAGGGGTTGGATACCCGCTCCTGGGAGAGGGTGGTGGGCTCTCCATGGCCGGGCAGTACATCAAAATCCCCTTCCAAAGCGTAGAGCCGTCGCACCGAAGCCACAATGGTATCGTAGTCCCCCCCATACAGGTCGGTACGGCCAACACTTCTGTAAAACAGAGTATCGCCGCTGAACAGGGTAGTATCGCAACGATAGGTCACTCCCCCTGAGGTGTGGCCTGGGGTGTTGATGACAGTAAAGACCAGCTCATCCAACGCCAGCTGTTCCCCATCTTTCAGGCAGCGGTCCTCTTTCAGGTCCAGATATTCCTGGGCATCCTTATACCGCATATTGGCCAGGTTTTTATCCGGGTCCCGCAGCATAGCCGCGTCCCCCTCCCCAATGCAGACCGGCAGTCCGGGATAAGCTTTTTGCAGCTGCTTGATTCCACCGATATGATCGTGATGTCCATGGGTCAGCAAAATACACCGGGGAGTCACTCCCAGCATCTTAACCCCTTTGGCAATTCTCTCTCCCTCCGCACCGGGATCAATAATCACAGCGTTTTGGGATTGACTTGCCACAATATAGCAGTTGGTTTGAAGCAATCCAACGGGAATGGTATAAATCTGCATAGTTTTCCTCCTGTCGCAATCAGTGTTTCGGCATAATCTCATCGGTGTCCAGTAAAATGGTCACCGGTCCATCGTTGAGCAGAGAAACTTTCATCTCGGCTCCAAACACACCAGTTTCCACCCGGGAAATCCCCTTATCTCTCATTCTCTGGACAAACCCCTCATACAGGGGAATGGCCTGTTCCGGCCGTGCAGCCTCAATAAAAGAGGGACGATTCCCCTTTCTGGCGTTGGCACAGAGGGTAAATTGGGAAATAATCAGCATTTCTCCCCCAATGTCCTGGATGGAACGATTCATCTTGCCCTCATCGTCCTCAAATACCCGCAGGTTTACAATTTTATCAGCCAAATAGGCCATTTCTTTTTCTGTGTCCTGGGTAGTCACACCCAGCAAAATCAAATACCCCTGCTGTATAGCGCCATGGACCTCCCCGTCAATGGCAACCGAAGCGTGAGCTACTCTCTGCAGTACCGCTTTCATTTGATGTCCTCCCTTTTGGGCTACTGGTTGGCTCGCTCCACCGAAGTAACACCTTCAATTTTGCGAAGATTGGAAATAATATTGTTCAGCTGTGCCAAATCGCTGATTCCCAGGGTGATCTGAACCATTGACCGCCCATCCTTCAGTTCTCTGGCCAACAGCGAGTGAATGGGCACATGCATATTGCTGAGAATAATACTGATGTCCGCCAACAGCCCGTTACGCTCATCTGCCAAAATCTCAATGGACGATTTAAAGGTTTCCCTGGTAGTGGTCTTGGCCCACTCAGCCCGCACCCAACGCTCCCGCTGGGTGGGATCACTCATCGAGGCAGTGACATTGACACAGTCCTGCTTATGGATGGAAACTCCATATCCCCGGGTAATAAAGCCAACAATGGGATCTCCCGGCAAGGGATTACAGCATTTGGCGAACTTGACCAGACAGCTGTCCAGCCCTTCCACAATGACCCCGCTGGAGGATTTTTTCTCCCGCTTGGGCTTTTGGGCCTGAAGGGCCCTTTCCATTTTATCCTGATCGCTGGTGCGATAGAGCCGGACATAGTCATCCTTGACCCGAGGCATGATTTTGGAAAGGGAAATGCCCCCATATCCAATGGCCGCCAAAAAGTCATCGGTGGAGTTGTAATGCTGCCGCTTGGCAAGGTCAGCCAGGAAGGACTCCATCTGGGCGTCGGTGAGATTGATCAAATTGCGCCGGAACTCCCGTTCCAGCTCCTCCCGGCCCTGGGCTACGTTCTCTTCCCGTTTTTCCTTCTTAAACCAGGAGCGTATCTTGTTGCGGGCCTCGGTGGTTTTTACCATCTTGATCCAGTCACGACTGGGGCCATTGCCCTTGGCGTTGGAGGTGATAACCTCTACAATCATGCCGGTTTTTACCACAAAGTCCAGCGAAACCATCCTGCCATCTACCTTGGCGCCCACCATACGGTTACCTACCTCAGAGTGGATGGCATAGGCGAAATCTATGACAGTGGAACCAATAGGCAGACGAATCACATCCCCCTTGGGGGTAAAAACAAACACTTCCTCGGGAGCGATATCGGTTTTAATAGAGCGGACAATGTCCTCTACATCGTCGCTGTCCTTTTGGGCCTCCAACAGCTGCCGAACCCAAGCCAGACGTTCTTCCAATTTGTCCTTGCCGGCAATACCTGCCTTGTATTTCCAGTGGGCGGCGATACCGTACTCTGCTGTATAGTGCATATCCCAGGTACGGATCTGGATCTCAAAGGGAATTCCCTCTTTATCCAGTACCGTTGTGTGCAGGGACTGGTACATATTCTGTTTGGGTGTGGAAATATAGTCCTTAAACCGGTTGGGGATTGGGGTGAACATGTCGTGGACAATTCCCAGTACGTTATAACATTCCACAACTGTGTCCACAATCACCCGAACCGCATAGATATCAAAGATCTCATCAAAAGCCCGGCCCTGCATGTATACCTTCCGGTAAATGCCATAGATGCTCTTGACCCGTCCCTCAATATAATATTTGTGCCCCTCCTGCTCCAAACGGTGGTTGAGGCGCTCTTTAATCAGCTGCAAAAAGCTCTCCCGCTCCTCCTTGCGCAGAGCCAGCTGGTTTTCAATCTCATTGTAGGCCACAGGGTCCAGAAACTTGAGGGCCAGGTCCTCCAGTTCCTCCTTAACCCCTTTCATACCTAGACGGTGAGCCAATGGAGCATAGACCTCCATGGTTTCCAGTGCCTTATCCCGCTGCTTTTGCCCGGGCATGGCGCCCAATGTGCGCATATTGTGCAGCCGGTCAGCCAATTTGATAATAATAACCCGCACATCCTGGGCCATAGCCAACAGCATTTTACGGACATTTTCCGCCTGCTGCTCCTCCCGGGAGGAGAAGGGGATCTGTCCCAGTTTGGTGACACCTTCCACCAACAGGGCAACATCTTTGCCGAAGCGTTTTTCTACTTCCTCACTGCTGACGGGGGTGTCCTCCACCACGTCATGGAGAAGAGCGGCGGCGATACACTCGGTATCCATTCCCAAATCCACCAAAATCATTGCCACCGCAATGGGATGCATAATATAGGGTTCCCCCGAACGCCTGGTTTGGCCCTCATGGGCCACCTTCGCCATCTCATAGGCAGATTGAATTTTTACCAGATCATAAGGTCTGCCACTCTGTATCAGTTTTTCCATTAAATCCTGGATGGTATAGGTCATTGGGTTCACCTCCCCTTTCCAATCTGTTGTAAAATTTTAGAAGCGCCAAGATCTGTCTTTTGGGTGGAACCGGTCATTTGAACAGAGCGCTCCAATCCAAAGCCAGTTTGTGTCACAAAGCCCAGTTCTTCCAGCACATCCAAAGACACCATCATTTTGGCAAAGGAAATTCCTTTGCCGGACAATATTCCATAAAGGGCCTCACAGCCCTGAGCATAACCTCCATTTTGCCGGAGAAAACGGTAAACGGTCCCCACTTCTTCCCGGGTGGGATAGAGCTGGGACACTATCTCCGCCAGGTTCTCCCCCCGGCGATACTGTTCATAGAGAGCCCGGCCGGCAAACAGCCCATCCTGATCATAACCGGCAGGCCGTAAATCCTTAACTTTCACCGACAACTGACGCTGCCCCTGATAATCAGATACCGACAGCCCTACCACCGCGTCTACCCACTCGCCCACCTGGACGGGAAAACGCTGAGGACTCATAAAGAAATAGAGGGCGGTGAGGTTTTTCCCATTCTTCCGTAAATTCAGCCTGAGATGTTTTCCGCCGCTCAAGGGCACAATGCCGGTGAGCTGATACCCTTTCAGCAGAAAGACCGGCTGCTCATTTTGACAGCCAAAGGGTTCCAATACCGACATGCTCTCCACCTGTGGCAGGGTGATCTCCTCTGGTTCCAGCTGAGCGTCAATGGATATCCCCCCGTAGGGCATCACTGGATTGGCCCGGCGGTAGTAATCCTGAAAAGCCTGGGTAAAGTTCTCCAGCTGCTGGGGAGACAGGGAAAAACCCGCCGCTCCCGGATGGCCCCCAAAACGGGTGAGAAACCCAGCACAGGCTTCCAGACCGTCCACCACCGACATCCCTTCCACACCTCGGCCGGAGGCCCTTCCCTCCTTCTCACCCAGAGAGACAAGAAAGCTGGGTTTTCCAAACCGTTCCGTAAGACGGGCGCAGAGAATACCAATGACACCATGGTGCCAGTTTTCCCCGCTGACCATTAAAATTCTCTCATATAAAAGCTGGGGGTGCTGGGTCAGCTGGTCCAACACCTGCTGTAAAATATCTGTTTCAGTCTCTTTGCGCTGCCGGTTATATCCCTCCAGCTGCTGGGCCAACTGGGCCGCCTGCTGGTCACTTTCGGTTAAAAGAAGCTCCAATGCCTCATATACGTCTCCCATTCTGCCCGCGGCATTGATCCGGGGCACCAGGGAAAAGGCCACCGTTTCAGAAGTAAGCTTCTGAGGATCGACTCCGCTGATCTCCAGCAGCTTGGAAAGCCCAGGACGTTGGCAATCCGCCAAAATCCTAAGACCTTTTTGTACAAAAATCCGGTTGTCCTGGGTCAGTTCCACCACATCTCCCACGGTTCCCACACAGACCAGGTCGCCATAGTGTTCCAGCAACTCCTCACCCAGGAGGTCCCCCTCCAAAGCACAGATCAGCTTAAAAGCCACTCCCACACCTGAGAGGTTGGCAAAGGAACAATAGCAGTCGACACGATGGGGGTCCACGACCGCCACCGCCTGGGGCAGCGTTTCCCGAGGCTGATGATGATCGGTTACCACCACATCGATTCCCAGCTGGGCGGCATAAGCGATTTCCTCAATGGCGGAAATACCGTTGTCCACTGTAACAATCAGTTCTACCCCCCGCACCTGGTGGAGAAAATCAATGGCCTGCCGGTTGAGGCCGTATCCTTCCACCTCCCGGTCGGGGATGTAATAGAGCACATCCGCGCCCACCGTTTCCAAGTAGTGGTACAACAGAGCGGTGGCAGTGATTCCGTCACAGTCGTAATCCCCATATACCACCATGCGCTCTCCATTTTCAATGGCCCGGGTAATCCGTTCCACCGCCCGGTCCATGTCTTTCAGTAAAAAAGGGTCAAAAAGCTTTCCCTCACAACTGGTATGGGCAAGAGCTTCCTGGCAGGAGGAAACACCCCGGGCTGCCAATACTTTGCAAACCAGGTGGGAGAGACCTGTCTCCCCTTCCAACCGGAAAACAGTTTGTTCATTTGGCTGGCTTAGCCGCCAATATTTCATCCTCCATAAACCTCCAAACTACCAGGTGGGCCCATTCTCTCAGATGCCCAGTTTTTGAAAAAGCAGCGGGCATCCGGCCATTCCCGCCAGACCCACCAAAAAATATCGGGCAATATTCCACAGGGTACCTGCCGGCAAAACGCCTTTAAGTCCTATTTGAATAGCAAAAACAACAGTCAAGCCCAACACCAGGCGAACAATGCCGCCACGCCGGGAAACAGGGGGTGCAAATCCAATCCAACGCTGTTCAAAAAATACGCCCAACGTCATACCCCCGAAAGCCCCAATGGCTTTATAAAAATCCTGAGAATTGGCCAGCAAAGCCGCTGGCAGCAAAAGGCAGAAAGCGATGAGAAAAAACCTACTGCTTCCACCTAGCTTTGTAATAAGCCAATTGCACCCAAAGGTGATCAATACCCCAAGAATCAATCCCACAACCACATCCTTGGGATAGTGAACCCCCAAATACAACCGGGAAAGGCCCACCAAAATCATGTACAGAGCCATCCACTTGCCCAGATGTTTCTGGGGGAATTGCAAGGCCAGAGCTGTTCCAAAGGAGCCAGCCGCCTGGGAATGGCCGCTGGGAAAAGAATATCCGGTGGCAGTATGGGCCCGCAGGGTGCGGATTCCCGGCTGCCCAATAGGTCTGGGGGCCCGAGACAGATCTTTTAGCAGATTGTTCAGCACCAGCGAAGCAAATACACAGCAGGCAATCCGCCGGCCTTTTTCCTTGTCCACATTCCAGTAAACCCATCCAAAGACCAACACCAGGACATATTCCTCAGCCAAAATGGTAATTCCCTGAAACAGGATATCTAAAACCGGGTTGTGAATGGACTGAATCAGACGAATGATCTCCAACTCCATAGAACCATACCAACTTCTGTTATTTTCTATACGCAAAATTAAGCATATTTCTATATATTATATCATATTATCCGTCAAAAAAACAGTGGTTAATTGGGCCGGTAACAAGAGGCTATCTGTTGGGCGATTCGCACCCCATCCACTGCGGCGCTCATAATGCCGCCCGCATAGCCAGCACCCTCCCCGCAGGGATAAATGCCTTTGATCCCCTGGGCTTCCAACAACTCGGTTCGGGGGATACGCACCGGAGAGGAAGTACGGGTCTCCACACCGGTCAACACCGCATCTGAGGCAGCGAATCCCGGCAGTTTCCTGCCAAAAGAAGCCAGCCCTTCCGCCAGCATTTCTGACACCTGAGAGGGGAACAGCTTCCAGAAATCCCCCTCAACTACCCCCAGTGCGTAAGAGGGTGTTACCGCCCCCAGGGACAGGCCAGGCCGACGGCTCAGGAAATTGCCCACCGTTTGGGCTGGCGCCCGATAGGTACGGTCTCCCATGGCAAAGGCGGCCTGCTCCAAATGGCGCTGAAACTGGATTCCGCTGTCCCACTCATTTCCAAAGTCCTGGCTGTTTACCGAGACAACTACGGCGCTGTTGGCGTTGGGCTGGTTTCTAAGGTATTCGCTCATCCCATTGGTGACCACCCCTCCCTCCTCCGACGAGGAAGGAACCACAAAGCCACCGGGACACATACAGAAAGTATATACTCCCCGGTCTCCTCGGCGCAGGGAGAGCTGATACTCTCCCACAGGCAGGGCCGGATGCCCGGCCAATTTCCCATACAGGCCCCGGTCGATATCCTGTTGCAGATGCTCAATCCGTACCCCTACCGAGAAGGCTTTGGGTACCAGGGCCACGCCCTGCTCCGCCAGATGGTAAAAAGTATCCCTGGCGCTGTGACCAAGGGCCAGAATCAAAAGCTCACAGGGGATTTTTTCTCCACCCGCTTCCACCCATCGGACAGAGCCGTCCTGTATTCCCACCTGGGTGAGAGGTGTCTCAAAACGGATCTCGCCCCCAAGAGAGAGTATTTCCTCCCGAATGGCCCGTACCACACCTCGCAGATAGTCGGTACCAATATGGGGCTTGGCTTTTTGGGCAATTTCCGGCGGAGCTCCATGGGCTACCAGCTCTTCCAGCACAAACTCACACCGGGGATCTCCAATCCGGGTGGTCAGCTTTCCATCCGAAAAGGTGCCCGCTCCCCCTTCTCCAAATTGAACATTGCCCCGGGGAGAGAGCTGACCGGTTTTCCAAAACCGGTCCACCAATTCTACACGCCGCTCTATACAGGCGCCCCGTTCCAAAATCAAAGGGGCAAAGCCCCACCGGGCCAGCAACAAGCCAGCGAACATTCCCGCAGGGCCAAAACCCGCCACAACAGGACGGGTATCTATAGACCGGCTGCCCTCCGGACGCTCCAACTGATACCGGCAGTGGTAGGTTACACCCGGCTGCTTGCACTTTTGGGCAATCTCCTCTTCCATTTCACAACAGATACCCACAGTGTGGACAAAGTGGATCTCGCCCCTTTTGCGGGCATCCAGAGAGGACTTTACCAGATAGGCTTTTTCCACCTGACGGCGGGAAATGCCCAGTTTGGCTATGGCCTTATCGATGGCGGCCTCTCCCGGCTCTTCCAGGGAAGTGGTTAAATTGGATACAAAAATCGGCATGAAGCGTATTCCTTTCCTCACAGAACATCCAATAAAAATCGCCCTCCACTTGGCCGCGTCTGCCCGCCGGGAGCAAACACAAAAGAGGGGGCGATTTCATGATTATTTTTCTTTGATAACAACCTGTACCTGATAGGTACCATTGGCCCAAACCAACCCTTTGGTTGGAGCAATAATACTTACCGGCACCTTTGTCTGGCCAGATGAAATTTCATAGCCAGTCAGATCAATTTCAGCCACCAGATCTCCCGGCAGCATGGTATCCAACACCGACTGCAAGCCGATCACTCGTACATTGGGGATACTCTTGGTGGAAACTGTAACATCATAATTACTGGGTTTGTTGACCACCCGGATATCCGAAACAGTAAAGTACTTGCTGCCCAGCGCCTCGTTTTCAAAGCTTACCTCCACTGTAGTGACATCATCTACATTGACATATCCAGAGGGCAGGACCACATCAAAAGTATAGGGGCCGTCAATATCCAGGTCTTTCATATCAATATATCCCAGATTAATCTCCGTCATATTGTCAATTGAATCCTGTGGGCCCGCTACCGAAATAGATTCTGTAGAGAAGCGGTATTCCAGCTCATCCAACGGGAATCCCTGGGGTACATTCAAAAACTGAATGCTGAGAGGTACTTCTTTTACCTTGAGGATGGGAACAGTTATATCCACTGTTGAGTAGTCGGTTGTGATATAGCTGGAAGTAACGGGGTTTCCATCCTTATCCAAAAACTCAATCTTTGTTTTGATCACCTGGGTGGAAGTCAATGTCTTATCCCCTACATCCGCCTTGGCCACACAGCGATAAATTTTAGATACATCTGCCTCCGGGCCGGTAATGGTAATCTCAGATGGAGTAACATATTCCTTCTCCATCAAATAGCCTTCGGGGAAGGAAACACCGGAAATGTCCACCTGCACCGACATCTTCTTGGTGACCATCCGGTCGAACTGCACCGAAATAGTGGATGGGGAAATATTGGTCACCTGAAAGCCCAAATTATTTTTATCGCTGCCCTCCAGCCGAAGCTCATGGACACCGGGAGTGGTGACCCCACTCAGGGAAGCGGTCACCTCAATGTCACTGGCTTTTACATTGCCCACCACGCTGCGGGGACCATATATGGAAACACTTACCTTGTGTTCCTGGGCATTGATCTCATCCAATCCCAGCTGGCTCAGTGAGCTTTCGGCAATATTTAAGGTAACCGGCACATTGCGTATGGTCAGCTCTTTGCTGTCGTTGGTACTGTCAATGACAATATACCAGACAATAACTGCTGCCAACAGGGAAAATACCCAGAGAAAACGATCATTGTCCAACAATTCTTTAAAATTAATTTTTTTCATTTCTCTTCACCTTCCAGAAACCGGGTCTCCTGCTGGCCGAGTGGCCATCATGCTCTACAATAAAGGCGGCCCGAAGTTCCTGATTCAGCTCGTCTATGGTAAGTCCTCTTTTGAGTTTTCCGTTGTCCGCCAAGGTAATTTTACCCGTTTCCTCAGAAACTACCACCACCAGAGCGTCTGAATTCTCACTGATGCCCAGAGCGGCCCGATGGCGGGTACCCAACTCCTTGCTGATGGTGAAGTTATCTGATAAGGGCAGAAAACATCCCGCCGCATACAGCTTGCCCCGGCGCATAATCAGCGCGCCGTCATGGAGGGGGGAATTGGGAAAAAAGATGTTGATAATCAATTCAATGCTGGGATCGGCATCGACAATGGTACCAGTTTTGATGACATCTCCCAGAGGAGTTTCCCGCTCCAGAACAATGAGAGCGCCAATCTTTTGCCGGGAAAGGGAGGCACAGCTGTCACAGATAGCGGAAATGGCTTTCCTCCACAGAAATTGTCCCTGCTGATCCTCCAGGGCCGAAGTGTTAAAAACACCCAGGTTGGTCAAGCGGGTACGTCCAACCTGTTCCAAAGCCCGGCGCAGCTCAGGCTGAAATACCACCAGCATGGCAAAAGCACCGATCTGCAAAATATTGCGCATGATAAAGGTCATGGTCTGCAGCTGGAGGGTATGGGATACGGCATACACAGCCAACAGCGCCAAAATACCCTTTACCAGCTGAATGGCACGAGTTTCCCGCACCAACTTAACCACCTGATAAATTAAATAGGCCACAACCAAAATATCTATAATGTCAATAATACCAATGGCCCTGAACTGGCCAAGAAGATTTTCCAATACCCTGGACATACCTTGTGCTCCATTCCCCGGCCCACCGCCGGCAGCTTTCTATTCCCAACTTCCATCCGCTCCAAGCACCTGTAACAGCGGCTGGAATTCCTTACACAATCTTCCGTAAATTCTCGCAGTCTTGACAGTTCTATTTTAACACATACGCCAAAATTAGCAACCTGTTTTTAGAATATTTTACCGCCCATTCCCTGGGTTTGCCGCAATTTTCCTCATCTCTCTGAGAAAAATTTCCACCTGCTCCGGGGTATTAAAATATCCTGGGCTAAGCCGGGCCATACCCCTGTCCAGAGTGCCCATTTTTTTGTGGGCCAATGGGGCACAGTGAAAACCGCCCCGCAAACAGAAGCCCACCTCGTCCAGTTTGGCGCAGGTCTCCTCGCCGGTGAGGGATTCTACATTAAAGGCCAGCACTGGCAGATTTCTGCCCAGGCCTGGACGGGAAGTGTACAGCTGGACTCCTTTTATTTGGGAAAGACCGTCATACAAACTCTGTACCAACCCAATTTCATGGCGGTAAATATTTTCCATTCCAGTCTTTGTGATAAATTCCAGCCCTGCGCCCAGTCCTAAAATACCGGCCGTATTGACTGTTCCACTCTCTAGTTTATCCGGCATAAAGTCTGGCTGCTGACTCTCCAGGGACACACTGCCGGTGCCCCCTTCTATAATGGTGCGCAGCAGCTCTCCTTTCTGGGTCACAACAGCTCCTGTTCCAGAAGGGCCATATAAACTTTTGTGTCCTGGCATACATAGAAAATCAATACCCATCTTTTCAAGATGAATGGGGACCACTCCCGCTGACTGGGCCGCGTCCACCAAAAACAGCGCCCCATGGTCATGGGCCAGCTGACCAATCTTCTCAAGAGGCGTCATAATTCCCAGTACATTGGAACCATGGGTCATTGCCACCAGACGGGTATTGGTACGAAACAGCTTTTCCAGACGGCTGAGTGTTTCTCTGTCGTCTTCCGGGCAGATCTCCAAAACATCATAGGTGATGACTCCCCTCTGGGCCAGAGTGTCCACAGGACGCAGAACCGAGTTGTGCTCCAGGTCGGAAATAATCACATGATCCCCCTGCTGGAGTATACCTTTGATACACAGATTGAGCCCATGGGTACAGTTTTGGGTAAAGGCTACATTTTCCACCTCAGGGGCTCCCATCAGCTCCGCCAGCTTTTCCCGGCAAGCGTAGACCTGTCCGGCGGTCTGTACCGACATTTTGTGTCCGCTGCGCCCGGGATTGGCTCCATAGCAGGTCATGGCATCCTGTACCGCCCGTATAACACTGGGAGGTTTGGGGAAGGTAGTAGCCGCGTTGTCAAAATAAATCATTGCCATCTCTCCTTGTATTCAAATCAGCCGCAAAAAACAGTGGATGAAAAAGGACGACCCATCTTATGAAAAGAAAGATCGTCCCCTGAAGTCCTAGCCAGTTACTACCTCTTTGATTTTAATCTGGTGTGCCCGCAGCAGCTCTACAGCTCTCCCCGGGTCGCCCGATGTAATGCAGATACAGTATCCACACCCATATTTTCCATACGCTTTGATGTCCCGGTCAACATAGGACCCAAAGCCGTTGTTTGCCAAAATCCGCTGCCCTTTCATGGCATAGGTGATAGAACTGACTATCACTGTTGTCAAAGCCATTGGTGTTGCCACCTTTCCTTTTGGAAACAATAACAGAATACTCTTCCAAAACAAAGAGAAATCCTGTCACTTGCAGTATATGGCTCCCAAAGGCAAAATGTTACCGGACAGACTCTTTTAATAGGCAAACACAGTGGGCTGCCATCCCCAAACCCTGGCCGGTAAACCCCAATTTTTCCTCTGTAGTGGCCTTCACATTGACTTGATCCATCTCCAGGCCGCAAACCCGGCATAGGTTTTCCCTCATGGCCTCCCGATAGGGCGACAGCTTGGGCCGCTGGGCCAATATGGTCAAATCCAGGTTGCAGATTTCATAGCCCCGTTCCCGGATTTTTTCCATCACCTGAGCCAGCAGCACCAGACTGTCCGCCCCGGCGTAGGCGGGATCGTTGTCGGGAAAGAGCAATCCAATATCCCCCAGGGCAGCTGCGCCCAACAGGGCATCCATCAAAGCGTGTACCGCTACGTCCGCGTCTGAGTGACCATCCAATCCCAGAGAAAAAGGAATTTCCACCCCGCAGAGGATCAGTTTTCGTCCCTCCCTCAGACGGTGTACGTCATATCCATGCCCGATTCGCATTTATAAGCCCTCCTCATCGGCTTCCAGCAGGGCCAAAGCTATGGCCAGGTCCTCCGGTGTGGTAATTTTCAGGTTTCGGTACTCCCCAGGGGAAATCCAAACCTTCTGCCCAATAGCCTCAACCAGCTGGCAGTCGTCGGTGTACTCCTTCCCTTGGGCCAAAGCTGCCTCCATGGCCCGCCGGTAGAGGCCCGCCTCAAATACCTGGGGTGTCTGGGTACAGTAGAGCCGCTCCCGGTCGGGGGTATACTGGATGGTACCATCCTCCCCAACTACTTTGATGGTGTCCTTGCTTTTTACCGCCGCAGTGGCTGCCCCATGCTCTCTAGCAGCCGCCAGGGCGTCCAGAATCACCTGCTGGGACACCAGGGGTCGGGCTCCGTCGTGGATACAGAAATACTGGGCCTGCTGGCTACACTGGGCAATCCCGGCAAAAACCGACTGCTGGCGGGACTGTCCCCCCCGTACAATCCGGCTGACTTTCTCAAGCTGATACTCCTCGGTCATAGCCAGATATTCCCCCAGCTGTTCCTCCCGGCAGACCAGTACAACCTCATCAATCTGGCGGCACTGGTCAAAAGCCCGCAGGGTATGTACCAAAACCGGCAGGTCATCCAGCTGGGCCAGCTGCTTATCAATGCCCTTCATCCGGGAAGCCTGGCCCGCGGCCACAACAACCGCGCTGGTATAAGCTGATGTCGTTTTTCGAAAAAGGAAGTCCAGCATCCCTTACCCTCCTTGCAACTCGATTCTTTTCCTTCCCTATGATACCACAGTTTTTTGTAAAACAATAGAAAACTCAGGAGGTTTTCTATTTTCTTAAAAAAAGGGATTGACTTTATCGATTTTAAGTGATAAAATCACATCCATATTCCAAAGGCATAGACCAGAAACCAGTAAGAACATACCAAGCCTACAGAAAGTAGCCGGGTGATGAGAGGCGCAGGCAGAGGATGTTCCCAATACATTCTGAGAGCCGCGCACCCAACGGGCCGATGCCCCAGTAGGCTGCGCCGGAAGGCCACCGTTACCTGGCCAGAGTATCGCCTCTGCCAAGAGGCCGTACTTGTCAAGGCCGGTTTTGCGAGAAACCGGTAAACTGAGGTGGTACCGCGGGAAAACTTCTCCCGTCCTCTGCAAATTTATTTTGGGAGGACGGGAGTTTTTTATTGTCCTCCCCACAGAAAGGACTGTATCTGTATGTTTGGCAAGATTCTGATGATGGTGATTTTCTTTGGGGTTACCGCCGCGGTGGGTATTTTCTGCCGCAAGCGAGCCGCCAATGTGGGGGACTTTGTCCTGGGGGGCCGTTCGGTAGGCCCCTGGCTGACCGCTTTCGCCTATGGTACCTCCTATTTTTCTTCGGTTGTTTTTATCGGCTACGCCGGGCAATTTGGCTGGAACTACGGTGTGGCCGCCACCTGGATCGGCATTGGCAACGCCCTCATCGGCAGCCTGCTGGCCTGGGTGGTGCTGGGACGCCGCACCCGGGTTATGACCAAACACTTTGAGTCGGCCACCATGCCGGACTTTTTCGCCAAGCGGTTTCGCTGCGAGGGACTGCGGATTGCCGCTTCGGTGATGATCTTTGTCTTTCTGGTGCCCTACTCCGCCTCGGTATACAAGGGGCTTTCCGGGCTGTTTTCCATGGCCTTTGGCATCGACTTCACCTACTGTGTGCTGGGAATCGCCCTGCTGACCGGTATCTATGTGGTGCTGGGGGGCTATATGGCCGCCGCCCTCAACGATTTGATTCAGGGTATCATTATGCTGGGGGGTATTGCCCTGGTCATCTGGTCGGTGCTCAGCGGACGGGGTGGCTTTACCGAGGCTTTGGCCTCCCTTTCTCAGATACCGTCACCTACCGCCCCGGAGCTTAACGGCGCCTTCACTTCTTTCTTCGGCCCCGACCCAGTGGGGCTGTTGGGGGTTGTCATTCTCACCAGCCTGGGTACCTGGGGCCTGCCTCAGATGGTTCACAAATTTTACACCATCAAAAATGAAAAGGCCATCCAGACCGGCACCTTAATTTCCACTCTGTTCGCCCTTGTCATCGCCGGCGGCTCCTACTTTATGGGCAGCTTTGGCAGGCTCTACTACACCCCCGACACCCAGGGCGCTGTGGTCTACGACCAGATCGTCCCCACCATGCTCTCCCAGAGCCTCTCGGATCTGCTCATTGGCGTGGTGCTGATCCTGGTGCTTTCCGCTTCCATGTCCACCCTATCCTCTCTGGTGATTACCTCCAGCTCTACCATGACCCTGGATTTTATCCACCACCTTTGGGCAAAAGATATGAGCCCTAAGATTCAGATCCGCTACATTAAATTGTTCTGCGTCTTTTTTGTGGTACTCTCTGTGGTGATTGCCCTGCGGCCCAATAGCCTGATTACCTCCCTGATGTCCCTCTCCTGGGGCGCGTTGGCTGGCGCTTTCCTGGGCCCCTTCATCTACGGGCTCTTCTGGAAAGGAACCACAACCCTTTCGGTATGGGTGAGCTTTGTGGCGGGTGTCTCCATCTGCGGGGCCAATGTTTTCCTCTCCTTTACCTCTCCCACCACCGCCGGGGCTATTGCCATCCTCTCCTCCCTGGTGCTGATCCCACTAGTCAGCGCCGTAACCCCCAAACTGCCCGCCAATGTGGTAGAGGACGCCTTTTCTTGTTACCAGGAACCTGTGGTGGCACCCCATGTCTCGGTGCTCAACCCGGTCAGCGAGTTCCCTGCTCCCCAAAAGCAGGAAAACTGATCCTTTCCGTTTTACTCCGTCCCGCAAAAACGCCCTCTGTCCGAAAAACATATCGGACAGAGGGCGTTTGCTATTCTCTCGAATTTTGTTATCCCACAGAAACGGTCTCCCGCTGGGACTCAGTTACCTGAGCAGATGGATTGGCCTGCTCCTGCTGGGCAGCCAGTTCCTCCCGGGCCACTGCCAACATCAGCTTGATCCGGTTTTCCTGGTTTACCTTGGTGGCGCTGGGATCGTAGTCAATGGGCACAATATTGGCCTGGGGATCATGGAGCTTAATCTGGTTAATCATGCCCTTGCCGCAGATATGGTTGGGCAGGCAGCCAAAGGGCTGGGTACAAACAATATTCTTGTACCCCTGCTCCAACAGCTCCATCATTTCTGCGGTGAGCAGCCATCCCTCACCCATTTTATTGCCATAACCAATCATATCCTTGACCAGGGTTTTCATATGGGCATAGGGAGTGGGGCACACAAATTGGGGATACTTTAAAACCGCCTGCCGCAAAGCGTTTTCCATCTTGGTCAGATAGTTCATCAAGATGCCGCAGACCTTGCTTTTCCAAAATCCAGTGCCATAGAGTTTGTGATCTTCCAGCCGGTTGTCCGTCTTAAACAAAACGAATCCCAACAGGCCGGGCACCATAACCTCACAATCCTGACTTTGGAGGAATTCCTCCAGATGGTTGTTGCCCAAAGCAGAGTATTTTACATAAATCTCCCCCACTACCCCAACCTTTACCTTGGGAACCCGGTTGAGCATAATCTGGGAAAAATCCGCCGCGATGGCATCCAGATTTTGGGTCAGGGCTTTCATATTGTAGCCCTTGCCTTGGTTGAGCTGAGCCGACAGCCGGTCCACCCACTGCCAGACCAGGGTATCCGTCTCCCCGGCCACCACCTCATAAGGACGGGTCTGGTTGCTCAACAGCATCAGCAGGTCACCGTAGACAGCGCCCGCCACCATCTTGCGAATCATGGGGATGGTAATGTGAAAACCGCTGTTTCGCTCCAACCCTGACAGGTTGAGGGAGATGACCGGCACATTTTCATACCCTGCTTTGACCAGGGCTTTACGCAGCAGGTGAATATAGTTGGAAGCCCGGCAGCCTCCTCCCGTCTGGGTAATAATCAGAGCGGTGTGATCCAGGTCATATTTTCCGCTGTCCAGGGCATTGATCAGCTGGCCAATAACCAGCAGCGCCGGATAACAGGTGTCGTTATGGACATATTTCAGCCCGGTCTGCACCACATCCGGCCCCTGGTTTTGCAGCAGCTCCACATGGTATCCCTCGTGGAGCAGCACATTCTTAATCATACCGAAGTGGATGGGCAGCATCATGGGCACCAGAATAGTGTGGGTCTTTTTCATCTCTTTGGTAAAGAGAATCCGGCCATTTTTATCCCGAATGGGCTCACTCATCTTCCTTCCTCCTCCCGCTGGTCAATGGCAGCCAGCAGGCTGCGCAGACGGATTTTTACAGCGCCCAGATTGGTGATCTCATCAATCTTAATCTGGGTATAGATTTTGCCCGCGTCCTCCAAAATCGAGCGGGTCTCATCGGTGGTGATAGCGTCCACGCCGCATCCAAAGGACACCAATTGCACCAGGTTCATATCCGGCTGGGTACCCACATAGCGGGCAGCAGCGTACAGCCGGGAGTGGTAGGTCCACTGGTTGAGCACCTTTGTTGGGAATTTTTCCACCTTATGGCTGACAGCGTCCTCTGTGATAACCGCCACACCGAAGCTGGCAATCAATTTGTCAATGCCATGGTTGAGTTCCGGATCCACATGATAGGGACGGCCAGCCAATACAATAATCCGCTGGCCCTGAGCCCGGGCCTTTTGTATAATGACATCCCCCTGTTGACGGACCTTCTCCATATACTGCTGGTACTCCCGGTAGGCGGCCTTAGCGGCCTGACGGACCTCATGGAGGGTCAGATCGGGGAAATAGGGAAGCAAACCCTGGTGTATTTTTTCCGGGAAAACTTTTGGCTGGTGGAGACCTAAATAGTCCTTAATCAGATGGGAAGTGCGCAGGCCAGGCATATTGCCCGCCAAAACTTCCGGATAGTAGGCCACCACCGGGCAGTTATAGTGATTATCTCCCAGCCCTTCATCAAAGTTGTAGGACATACAGGGATAGAAAATCAGATTCAGCCCCTCGTCCAGCAGGGTCTGTACATGGCCATGGAGCAGCTTGGCAGGGAAGCATACCGTATCTGAGGGGATACTGGCCTGGCCTTTGAGATACATTTCCCGGTCAGAGAAGGGAGACACTGTCACGCCGATGTCCAGACAGCCAAAGAAACGGTGCCAGAAAGGCAGCAATTCCAGCATATTGAGCCCCAGCGGCAGGCCCACTGTTCCCCGCCGGCCGGTGGTAGAACCGTACCCGGCCAACAGTCTGCGCTTATACTCATACAGATTGAGAGTCTCGTCGGTCACCCGTTTGGTCACCGGCCGCTCACAACGGTTGCCGCTGATATATTTGCGGCCGCCGCCAAAGATATTGACAGTGAGCTGGCAGTTGTTGCTGCACAGTCCACAGTGGACGGTCTGTACCTGATGGGTAAAATTGGCCAACTCCTGGGCGGAAACAATGCCGCTGTGGTCACGCTTGCGGCTCTGGGCATAAAGAGCGGCGCCATAGGCTCCCATGAGACCCGCGATGTTGGGACGGATTACCGAAACCCCCAACTCCTGCTCAAAGGCCCGCAGGACCGCGTCGTTGTGGAAGGTTCCTCCCTGTACTACAATGTGCTGGCCCAGCTGGCTGGGAGAGGCGGTACGAATCACCTTATACAGGGCGTTCTTCACTACGCTGATGGACAGTCCGGCGGAGATGTTCTCAATGGAGGCCCCATCCTTCTGGGCCTGCTTCACCGAAGAATTCATAAAGACGGTACACCGGGAACCCAAATCCACTGGGTGGTCAGCGTGAATGCCCAGATTGGCGAAGTCCTCTACCGAATAACCCAAAGCGTTGGCAAAGGTCTGTAAAAAGGAACCACAGCCAGAGGAACAGGCCTCGTTGAGGAAGATGTTGTCTATGGCTCCGTTATGTATTTTAAAGCACTTAATGTCCTGGCCGCCGATGTCGATGATAAAGTCCACATCCGGCATAAACTTACGGGCAGCGGTAAAGTGGGCCACCGTCTCCACAATGCCGTCGTCCACATTAAAGACATTGCGAATCAAATCCTCGCCATATCCGGTGACCGCGGCGCCCCCAATTTCCACATAGGGGTATTGGGCATACAGCTTTTCCAAAAATGCCTGAACCAACGGCACCGGGTTGCCGCTGTTGGGGCTGTACTGGGAGAGCAACAGCCTTCCCTCCCGGTCGATAAGCACCAGTTTTACAGTGGTAGAGCCGGCATCAATCCCCAAAAAGACCTTGCCGGTCTCAGGGGTCAGCTGAGCTGTCTCCACTACGCTGCGGCTGTGGCGCTCCAAAAATTCCTGATACTCATCCTCGTTTTCAAACAGGGGAGCCATGGCATGGTAACCCTCGGTGGGACGGTAGTGCTCCAGCCGGTCGATGACCTGGTCAATATCTACTGGGTCCCCCCCACCCAAGGTGGAGCCGATGGCCACATAGTACAGGGAATTTTCCGGACAGATTCCGGTGAGGCCCAATGTGACGTCAAAGCTGTGGCGCAGCTGGGACAGGAAGGTAAGAGGTCCACCCAGATATACCACCTGGCCGGCAATAGGACGGCCCTGAGCCAATCCGGCAATGGTCTGGTTAACCACCGCGTAAAAGATACTGGCGGCGATATCGCTTTTCAGTGCCCCCTGGTTGAGGAGTGGCTGGATGTCACTTTTAGCAAACACCCCGCACCGGGAGGCGATGGTATAAGTTTTGGTGCTCTCCTGAGCAATGGTATTCATCTCATCTGGGGTAATATCCATCAAGGTTGCCATCTGGTCAATAAAGGCGCCAGTTCCGCCTGCGCAGGAACCGTTCATCCTGGCCTCTACCCCACCGGTGAGAAAGACAATTTTCGCGTCCTCCCCACCCAGCTCGATAATCACATCGGTGCCAGGCAGCAGCCGGTTAGCAGCCAAGCGGGTGGCATATACCTCTTGGACAAAGGGGATGTCACAGCCCTCAGCCAGGCCCATACCTGCCGATCCAGTAATGCTGAGGGATGCCGGCTCCCCTTTTAAAACGGTATCACGAATCTCCTCCAACAGCTTGATGGCATTCTCGGTGATTTGAGAATAATGCCTGCGGTAGGTTTTAAACAGCAATTGGCCCTGGGCATCCAATACCACCGCTTTGATGGTAGTGGAACCAATGTCCAATCCAATCTGCATAATCTTGCTCCTTTCCATTTCCAACAGGGACACAGGGTAAACGCCGCCTATTTGCGGCTTATAAAAACGGCACTGTTTTTCCATATGGAAAAACATGCCGAAAATACCAAAAGTATTTAGGTGCACAAACTATCCTTGATACAGATTATATCAACAAATTATTAATTTTCAATAAACAAATGCTTCTTTTTCCAATGAAATAGCCAATTTTAGAAGATTTGCGCAAGATGGATTTTATGCCTGGCCTCTTTTTAAGGAGAATGTCCTTGAAACAACCAACATAAAAACCAGTTGTTTCGGTCTTTCCATTTATAAACAACAAAAATACGGGTATCCCGCCCTTCCAGGGGGATACCCGATCATAAGGAAACCCTGCTGTTTTGTGAGTGAGTGTGTCTTTGCAGCAATGGCCTTCCTTTACCAATATTAGCCTACCAGGTTCACTGTGTCCTTGGCAATAACCCACTCCTCGTTGGTGGGAATGATCATTACCTGTACCGGGAAGCCCTCCCGGGTGATATTGACCTCTTTGCCCCGCACCTGGTTTTTCTCCGGGTCGATGGCAATGCCCAGCTTCTCCAATCCCTCCAGGGATTTGGCCCGGACGGTTGCGCTGTTTTCACCGATACCGGCGGTAAACACAATGCCATCTACACCACCCATGGCGGCGATATAGGAACCGATATACCGCTTGATCTGGTAACACAGGATATCCAAAGCGATCTGGGCCTTGTGGTTGCCCTGGTTGGCAGCCTCCTCCACCTCACGCAGGTCGGAGCTCAGCTGGGAAATACCCAACAGGCCGGAGCGCTTGTTGACAAAGTCGTTCATCTCCTTGGGGGAGTAGCCTTCCTTTTCCATAATAAAGGTGACAATGGCTGGGTCCAGAGAACCGGTACGGGTACCCATAATCAGGCCATCCAGAGGGGTGAAGCCCATAGTGGTGTCCACACAGCGGCCACCGTCCACTGCGGCAATGGAAGAACCGTTGCCCAGATGGCAGGTGATCAGCTTGAGCTCTTCCAGAGGCTTGCCCAGCATAGCCGCAGCCCGCTGTGCTACAAACCGGTGGGAGGTACCATGGAAGCCATATTTTCTCACCTTGTATTTCTCATACATCTCATAGGGTACTGGATAGAAAAAGGCTTTTTCCGGCATGGTCTGATGGAAAGCAGTGTCGAATACCGCCACCTGCTTGACATCCTTGCCCATTACATTCTGGCAGGCCTTGATTCCCATAACAGCAGCTGGGTTGTGGAGGGGCGCCAGAGCAATACAGTCAGTAATTGCCTCCAGACACTTGTCGTCAATAATGGCCGACTGGGTGAAATACTCGCCGCCATGGGCCACACGATGGCCACAGGCCTCGATCTCGCTGACGCTGTCAATAACACCATGCTCCTTGGATACCAGAATGTCCATAACCAGTTTGATGGCGTCGTTGTGATCCTTCATGGTGTGGTTAACCACATACTGTTCCTTGTCTCCAGCTTTATGTTTGAGTACACCGTCAATGCCGATCCGCTCGCAAAGTCCCTTGGCCAGAACCTTTTCCTGGGACATATCATACAGCTGATATTTCAGCGAGGAGCTTCCGCTGTTGATAACCAATACTTTCATCTGTTTTTCTCCTTACCTGTGTCAAAGTTGGCGATAGAAAGAAAAGTCTCTGAAACAGAGACTTTTCCTCCTGTCCTCAGGCGGCGAGGCCGCCCTAAGGGTTATCCATCCCATTTATCCCTGTCAGCTTTGATTGGGTGAATCAAATAGAGAACCGGCCCACCATACGGGAGGGGTCACTGACAAAACAAATGGAAGTTTTACAGTTTATCTGCACTTTTTCAGAAGAGCTTCCCACTTCTCATCTACAAACTTCTGAGCCTCTTCGATCATCCACTCGTTGCCTTTGGCAAACATGTGTTTAAAGCGGCCCTGTTTCTTCAGGAACTCCTCAACAGGCAGTTTGTTCTTGGGCTCATAGTTGAGGGTATAAACGCCGTTTTCTACCTCATACAGGGGCCATACACAGGTCTCAACCGCCAGTTTACAGATCTCCATCAGGTCCTCGGTGGGGTATCTCCAGCCACGGGGACAGGGAGCCATAATGTTGAGGAAGTTGGCGCCGGGGGTGTAGATGGCCTTGTGAGCCTTCTCGTGGAGGTCCTTAAAGTTGCCAATAAAGGTGGTCTGAGCCACATAGGGCAGGTTGTGGGCAGCCATAATCTCGGTCAGGTTCTTCTTGTTCTGGGGCTTGCCGGGGATCACCTTACCAGCGGGAGAGGTGGTGGCATCAGCAAACCGGGGAGTGGAGGAAGAACGCTGAATACCAGTGTTCATATATGCCTCGTTATCGTAGCAGACATATACCATGTCATGACCTCTCTCCATTGCGCCGGAGAGGGACTGGAAACCGATATCGTAGGTACCGCCGTCGCCGCCGAAAGCGATAAATTTAAAGGTCTCGTCCACAGTGCCTTTTTTCTTGAGAACCTTGTAGCAGGCCTCTACGCCACCAATAGTAGCGGCAGCGTTTTCAAACGCACTGTGAATGAAGGAATCCTGCCAGGCGGTGTAGGGGTACAGGAAGGTGGAAACCTCCAGACAGCCGGTAGCACTACCGATGACAGCTTTATCCTCGGGGTTGAGGGCACGCAGAACGCCTCTGACAGCCACTGGGGCGCCACAGCCCGCGCACATTCTATGTCCGCCGGAAAGTCTTTCCGGCTTCTGAACTTCTTCTTTCAGATTGTAAGCCATTTGCCGCGCCTCCTATTCTCTTACGCTCAGATGTCTGTATACTTCGCCGGTTTCGCCAGTCTTGACAATCTTATCCAGCTCAGCGTAGACATGCTCAATATCCTCTACACGTACGTCTCTGCCGCCCAGGCCATAGACATAGTTAATCATGGCGGGACGGTTCTTCAGATCGTAAGCGGCGGAACGGGTCTCCGCAAAGAGAGGACCACCACAGGCAGAAAAGCTCTCGGTCTTATCCATAACAGCTACTGCTTTTACCTTGGACAGAGCCTGGGCAATCTCCTGCATAGGGAAGGGACGGAATACACGAACCTTGACCAGACCCACTTTTTTGCCCTGGGCACGCAGCTCGTTGACTGCCTGTTTGGCAGTACCGGCGCTGGAACCAATGATGACAATAGCGGTCTCAGCGTCCTCCATCATGTGTTCCTCAAACAGACCATAGTGTCTGCCGGTCAGGGCCTCAAACTCCTTGGCAATCTCCAGGATAACGCCCTTGGCATTTTTCATAGCCTCAGCCTGCTGTTTCTTGTGCTCCATATAGTAAGCAGCAGTGTCGTAGGGACCTACTGCCATGGGGTTCTCTTTCTTCAGCAGGTAGTTTTCAGGGTGGTACTCACCTACAAATTTCTTAACCTGATCGTCCTCGATCAGCTCGATGTTCTCGATGGCGTGGCTGGTGATAAATCCATCCTGGCAAACCATAACAGGCAGGCGAACATCCTTGTGCTCACCAATTCTCATGGCCTGTACAAAGTTGTCATAGGCCTCCTGGTTGGTCTCAGCGTAAATCTGAATCCAGCCGGCGTCTCTGGCGCCCATAGAATCACTGTGGTCATTGTTGATGTTGATAGGACCGGTGAGAGCACGGTTAACACAAGCCAGGGTCACAGGCAATCTGGCGGAAGCGGCTACATAGAGCATCTCCCACATAAGGGCCAAACCACAGGAAGAGGTGGCGGTTACCGCACGTCCACCAGCAGCCTCGGCACCAATACAGGTGGACATGGCGCTGTGCTCAGACTCTACAGCTACAAACTCGGTATCTACCTGACCATTTGCAACATACTGGGAAAAATACTGGGGAATTTCGGTAGAGGGTGTAATGGGGAACGCACCCATAACATCCGGGTTAATTTGTTTCATAGCGATGGCAACAGCCTCGTTGCCGGACAGTCTGTCTCTGATTCCCATTATGTACACCTCCTACTTCTCTTCTTTGCCAAAGGTAATGGCACCAAACGGACATACTTTATAGCATACACCACAGCCTTTGCAGTGCATAAAATCGAAATCCAGACGTTTGCCGTCCTTTACGGGGATGGCGCTGTCGGGGCAGACAGGTACACAGAGCATACAATGTTTGCACTTGTCCGCAATAAAGGTCGGAATCATAGTTCTCCAGTCACCGGTATTGACCAGCTTGGAGGTGCCGCCCTCATAGACATCGCCACCGGGGGTAATGTCATGCCAGGTGATGGTCTCATTTACTTCGCACGCTTTTTTGTAACTCATGCCTGCTGTACCTCCTGCATCGATCTGATCAGAGCTTTCATATTGCCCTCAATAACCTGAGGCTTGGTGGCAAATTTATGGTGGAAAGACTCCTCCATATCCTTGAGGAACTGATCCTCAGGAACAACGCCACTCACCTTGACAACAGCACCCAGCATTGGGGTGTTGGGGAAATTTTTACCCAGTGCTTCCTCAGAAATTTTCCGGGCGTCAATGGTGCACACCTTACCGGTGTAGCCTTTGAGCAGGGGACGAATTTCCTCGGGGCTCTTTTCGGTGTTGATGATGATGGCGCCCTCAGCTTTCAGGCCTTTGGTTACATCAACAGCGGTCAGCAGGGTGGCGTCCACAACAACCACATAGTCAGGCTCATAGATGTTGGAATGTACGGTACATCTCTCAGAGCTGATCCGGTTGTAAGCGGTAATGGGCGCGCCCATTCTCTCGGGGCCGTACTCGGGGAAACCCTGAACATACTTGCCGGTGTTAAAGGCTGCATCTGCCAGCAGCAGGGAAGCGGTTTTCGCGCCCTGTCCGCCGCGGCCATGCCAGCGGATTTCTACGATATCTTTCAAAATAAAATCCTCCTTTTTCCTGCATGACATTTATTGTGATAAAAATACTGCCTATATCTGCACAGAAACCTGAAGGGTTTCTGTTCGCATTCCTATGCTATAACTGACAACACCTTTTATTATAACTTTAAATTTTCAGGCACGTTAGTATCAATTTCCAATGATTTGCTATCTCTTTACAAGATAACAGACATAGAAACTCAAAGCTTTTACAGCGTATTCGCTGCTGAAAAATGGTGTTGAAACGGCCCTCATTTTGCTGTCGATTTTTATAGAAAGTCTGTTATGTAAGTTCAAATTTACAATTTTGTTCAATTTAACGCACTTTCCTTCTGTACTCAAGATACCACACAGAAAAAAGAAAGTCAATATGAAAAAACATCTCCTCTCCTTTATTGCCACTGTTTTTATGTACAATTTTTTGTGTGTTGTGTTGTACAATATGCTTTGAAAGCTTCTGTATCCCTAAAAATGCTGTCCCATAAACAAAAAACTCCACCGGAAGTCAATCCAGTGGAGTTTTCCTTAGCTATATGAGTTTGGCAAAATACTTTTACAGAAAGTTTGGTTTTTACACTACTACCGACCCTTTTGAAACCAACTGCCAATGGTACGGTCCCACAGCCAGATGAGCCCTGCTACAATCAGAAGGGTCACAACAAAAGTTAAGGCAAACTGAAACAGCAATTTCACAATGCCTCCCAGACTGGTCAGCAAAACAGAATATCGGTAACATTCCACCAGTGTGGCGCCAATGCTAGCTCCCAGACATGCTGGAATGGCTTTTCTTATGTACTTGCCCATAGTCAGGACCTCTCCCTTCCAGTGTCGTCGACATAAACCAAACCACTCGATTTTTAAAGGGCAAACAGATAGAAAAACCCGGCAGGTTTTATAAAACCTGCCGGGTTTTTGGCGGAGATGGAGAGACTCGAACTCTCGCGCCGGCTTATCACCAGCCTACTCCCTTAGCAGGGGAGCCTCGTCACCAACTTGAGTACATCTCCATAGTGACTAAAATAGTGATATAATATATAAAAAGTGGCGGAGAGGGTGGGATTCGAACCCACGGCTCTCACGAGTCACTGGTTTTCAAGACCAGCTCCTTAAACCGCTCGGACACCTCTCCTCGCTGTGACGGAGATTATAATACCATATATTCTATCCAAAGTCAAGAATTTGCGTGTAAGATTTCTTTTGTTTTTCCAAAGATTGTAAAGCGATTATACATTGAGCCTTTCTTCGGGATATGGTATACTGAAAACAACAAAGAGAAAGGAAGTGTTCTCACATGAAAAAGCACCTGAACGCCATGCTGGCCTCCGCCCGGGATTACAACCTTTGGGACTACTCTGTATTCAAAACCTGCCTGTTTTCTATGGGGGTACTAGTGGGCTCCGCCTTTCCCAAACAGTTTCAAAAATACCGCCAGCTATTAGCTGGGATATTTATGGTCTCTTATGTAATGATTATGACCAAAACTTTGATTGGATATTTGCACTACATAAAAAAAGAAACCTATTAATCCAAAGCGGAGGACAAATTCCTCCGCTTTTTTATATGGCATAAAGTAGTATCTCCCACGCGGGGATATATTGGTGGCGGCGCAGAAGCAACCGGTAATCCGGCTGCATTTCATGTACCAGCAGTGGCAGATCAAAGAGATCCTCATTGCGATGATAGGCGGAAATATTCAGTTTGGGCTTGTATTGTTTGAGGGTTTGGCAGGCACCCAGCAAAGTTTCCCGTTCCGCCCCCTCCACATCCATTTTAATATAGCTGACTGGAGCTCCCGCTAAAATATGATCAATGCTGTCCACTTCCATCTCATATTTCCCCTGGGCATTTAAAGCGGAGTTCCTTCCGGCTTTGCCGGCGAAAGCCATCTTACCAGGCTGGCTGTAACTGGCCACTGGCAGGCACCGCACCTGTGTAAGCCGTCTCTCCTCCACTGTCCTCAGCAGCTTTTTAAAGTTCTTTGGGTCCGGTTCCAAAGCGGTAATCGAATGGTATGTGGAGGTATACTGTAAAAATTCCAAAATGGTGTCCCCATCATAGGCGCCAATATCCATATAGTCCTCCTGGGCCCCCAGGCGAAGTATCTCAGTATAATCTTCCTCCACTGAAGAAACAGTACGATCCAGGTATTCCAGTTTGCCGCTGACCTTAAAATTGAGCAGGTCAGCATAAATTTGGCGGGACCGGTCATCCTCCCACATCTCATAGACTCGCTGTACTTTATCCTGGTTGGCGTACAGATACTCCAGAGTAAAAAGCCCCTCCCCTACAACTGGGACATCCGGCACCAGTAAGGTATGACGCTGGGCAATCTGGTGAATCCAGTCGATGGTAGGTGCATCGTGAACTGCAAACGCCAGCAGTACCACAAAATCTTTTAATTTTGCCTCCATCTGCCCAAGGGTCAAAACCGGATAGCCCTGAAACTGGTGCCCTCGCACAAACCCATCGCTGGCAAAAATTCCTTCCACAGCAATTCCGTATTTTTGACAGGCTGCCATAATTTTAAGGGCTCCATCCCCCATACCATATAAAACAACCGGTTTCCCACAACCTGCCAACCAATCCCAAATAGACTGCCTCTCTTTGATAAATTCCAGCATATCCTTCCCCTTTTCCACTGTCCTTTGTCCACTTAGTTTACCACAAAAAAAGAGCCTGGGACAATAAATTCCCAGGCTTTTTCTTCTACGCGTCATGCTGGACCATAGCGTGTTTCCAGTGACCGGTACGGAACCGCAAGGTAAACAAGAAACTACGTGCCATCTGATCCAGGCACATAAAGATCCAGATGCTGTAAAGGCCTGCTCCAAACACATAAATGGCGATGGAGGACGACACAATACGGATACCCCACATGGTCAGCAAGGTAATATAAAAGGGCCACTTGGTGTCACCAGCACCCCGCAACGCACCAGACAGGGACATAGCAACCGCGAAAAAGGGCTCCGAGATGGCTACAATCTGAAGACATACCTTGCCCTGGGCAATAACCAATGGGTCCTGGGTAAACAGCTTCATCAAAAACTCGGCTCCCAAAAAGATTCCCAAAGCCATCACTGACATGAAAATAACCGATATTTTCACCGTCTTTTTTGCGAATGTCTCGGCCATATCCTCCTGTTTAGCACCTAAAGATTGTCCTACCAAAGTGGTGACAGCGGCTGAAAAGCCAAACGCAGGCATAAAGCAGACCGATTCCGCTGTGGAAGCCAAATGGTGAGAAGCCAATGCAATGGTGCCCAACCCAGTGACCAAAAAGGTCTGAGCAATCTGTCCAAAGTTGAGGGCCAGCCTCTCGCCCGCCGCCGGCAAGCTGATTCGGGTAATGGTACCCAACAACTCCCCATCGGGTTTAAAGTTATCCTTACGGGAAAGACGGATGGGAGTATTTTTAAAGAAGACAACTCCCACCATAATGAGGCCGCCTACCACAATAGAAAAACTAGTAGCTGCTGCAGCGCCGCTGACTCCCCAGCCAGCGCCCCAGAAAAACACCTCTTTGCCAAACAGGCTGACCGTTCTGGGTGAATAAATCAACAGGAAGTTGCCGATCACATTGATTACATTGACCAGGATATTGACAGCCATAGGCGTTTTGGTATCTCCTGATCCCCGCAAAATAGCGGTGAACAGTATGGAAATGGTCTTAAAGAGCATGGTGACTGAAATAATGAACAGATAGCTGGTGGCATCTGCCAGAATATCCGGCTCACCGCCCATCCATACGGGAATATAGGGGCTGAGTCCGCACATAACCACAGTGCACAGCAATCCCAAAGCCAAAGACACCACTATACCCTGGGCAACTACCCGTCTGGCTCTCTCACCATCTCCCGCTCCTACATAGCGGGCTACCATGGCGGTAAAGCCAATACCAGCTGACATAACAATACCGTTGATTAAATTGATAACCGATTGGTTGATGGCCACCGCCGCTGTGGCATTGGCGCCCAAAGTCCCCACCATGGCGGTATCCACATACTGCACCAAAGTGAGCAGTACCTGCTCCAACACAATGGGCCATGCCAACCAAAAAATGGTAGCCACTGGAGTTCTGCTGCGATCCAGTATTTGATTGGTTTGCTGCATGCTTTCCCCTCCAAATAAAGAAAGAGCGCTTCCCCACACCCCAAATGTATGGGGTAATGGAAATGGCCCTTGGCGCCTTGTAACCATAAAGAACCTCTGGCCATGGAAAAACTCTTCATCAAGATATATTGTATTCATCATACCATAGAAATTTGCTTTTTGCACCATGGGAAGGATTCAACTGGTAAAATTCGTCAAAATAGCCGAAAAAACAGTTACTTTCATGGAACCCTGTCATGCTCTACTGTCCTTTACTTTTCATATCAGCTATAGTAAAATACCAAAGAAAGAAGCTAAAAGTGGCGAAAACTGTCTATTTCGCGGCATTGACAGAGAGCAGCTCTCACAAGGGAACGCTGCTGTTTTTTTGCCATCTTTCAGCCCTGTATATTTAGTGTTTTTTTGAAAAGGAAGGGATTTGTGTGACAAATAGCAAGAAAATTTTGTTGGGCTTTCAACATCTGTTCGCCATGTTTGGAGCGACCATTCTAGTCCCTACCATCGTAGGGCTTAACCCCCTCGGTCACCTTGATTACTGCCGGTGTGGGAACCTTGGTATTTCACTGGATCACCGGCAATAAGGTGCCAGTATTTTTAGGCTCCAGCTTCGCCTTTGTCACCGCTACGCAAATGGTTGTATCCACTATGGGAATCCCCTATGCTCAGGGCGGCATCATCTTTGCCGGATTGGTCTATGTAGCCCTATCCCTGCTGGTGGCCGCTGTTGGTAGTGAAAAGGTCCGGCAATTTTTCCCTCCAGTGGTCACCGGGCCGGTGATTGTGGTAATCGGCGTTTCCCTCTCCCCCAACGGGATCAGCGACGCCTCCACCAACTGGCCCATCGCTATCTTTGTTTTGGCAGTAGTTATCGGTATATCGGTATTCGCCAAGGGATTTTTTAAACTGGTGCCCATATTGATCGGGCTGCTCTCCGGGTATCTGGTGGCTCTAATCGCCAGCCTCACCGGCATCTGTCCTGGCCTCATCGACCTGTCGGTCATCGCCCAGGCCCCCATTATCAATCCCCTTTGGAAGTTGGATGGCAGCTTCTTTACCCTGCCCAAATTCGACCTCACCGCCATTTTGGCCATTGCCCCCATCGCTTTTGTCACCTTCATGGAACACATTGGGGATATCACCACCAACGGCACTGTAGTGGGGAAAGACTTTTTTAAAGATCCCGGCCTGCACCGCACCCTGTTGGGAGACGGTATTGCCACCCTGCTGGCCGGCCTGGCAGGAGGGCCAGCCAACACTACCTATTCAGAAAATACCGGCGTACTGGCTGTGACCAAAGTCTATGACATCGGAGTCATTAAGCTGGCTGCTGTATTCGCCATCATCTTAGGGACCATTGGCAAATTTGGCGCTGTAATTTCTACCATTCCCAACTGTGTAAAGGGCGGCATGGAAATCATGCTGTTTGGTATGATTGCAGCAGTGGGTATGCGCACCCTGGCAGAAGCCAATCTGGACTTTACCCACAGCCGGAACCTGATTATTGTGGCGCTGATCTTAGTATTCGGACTGGGCATGTCCTCGGGAATCTCACTGTTTGGCATCCAGTTTTCCGGCCTGTTTGTAGCGGTACTGGTGGGGGCTCTGGCCAACAAGATTTTACCAGAAAATATTTAATCAGACAGATGTATGGTTGAAAAGGAATTTTACAAGTGATAAGATACTGATAAATGATATTTTCGTGGGAGGTTATACCAAATGTCACTGCCTATTACATATGAACAGGCTCTGGAACTGTTAAAGGAGCACACCAAAACCGACTCCCTGCTGCGGCACGCCTATGCCGTTGAGGCTGCTATGCGGCACTTTGCCAAACTGAAAGGGGAGGATGAGGAATACTGGGGCATGGTGGGCCTGCTCCACGATCTGGACTATGAGCAGTATCCTGAGCAGCATTGCCAAAAGACTCCGGAATTTTTAAAGGAAGCCGGATTTGACGACGCCTTTATCCGGGCGGTACTCAGCCATGGCTATGGCTTGTGCACCGATGTAAAGCCGGAGCTTTTTATGGAAAAGGTTATCTACACAGTGGACGAACTCACTGGATTTATTACAGCCTGTGCCCTGATGCGCCCCTCCAAAAGCGTCATGGACATGGAGGTAAAATCGGTTAAGAAAAAATTTAAAGATGCCCGTTTTGCCGCCAAAGTAAATCGTGATCTCATCCGCGGAGGATGCGAAATGATGGGCATGGAGCTGGACCAGGTAATTGCGGAGACCATTGAGGCGTTAAAACCAGTTTGTGAGAAAATCGGACTGGAAACCATTGCTTAATATAGAGAATAAAGGCGGGGAGCAATGCTCCCCGCCTTTATTCTATCACAAGAGCCCCACTGCCCGCTGCAAACCAAAGAGGACCAGGAGGTGAAGGGGATAATAGACATAAAAGAGATATTTGAGACTGGGGCCCCGCTCCCCACTGTACAGGGCCAGCGGAAGAAAAGCAAAAGCGGAATACATCTGAACGGTACCCAAATAGAACAGCAGATTGAGCCCCACCAGAACCAGGAACAGCCCTCGGGTACTCTCTCCCCACAGATAGAGCCCTGCAATCAGCAGCACTCCATAAAACCCATAGTCGGTATGCAGGAAGCTGGCAGCCGCTCCACACAGCACAATGGCCACTCCACCAATGCCCTGCCGGTATTTTTCAAAGAGATAGATACCCAACAGCCCCAAAAAGAGGGTAAAGAAAACATTCTGACTGTAAGGATAAAACAACTGCCCCCCATTCATAGCCAGATCAAAGGGGATCTCAGAAAGGATAGCGAAAATAAATAGCCGGGCCAAATATTTTTTTACATCATGGGTGTGCCGATAGCCCTCCCCAATAAAGTAACACATAATGGGCATGGTAATGCGCCCAATAATCCGAAAGGACTCCAATGGGATCAGGGTGGCTCCCAGATGGTCGATGGTCATAGCCACAATGGCGATGAGCTTAATAAGAAACGCGGACATAGCATACCTTCCTTCTTGCGGGCCAGTACCTATTCCTGTGCCCTTCTGGTTATTATACCACTATTTGCCACAAAAAACAGAAAAAACCTTTGCTTTACCATATGACCCATCCCATCAAAACATGCTCTCTCATTCCGGCTCTTTGAAGGCAGAAGGCGTCTTCTTTCATGATCCGCCACACAAAAAGCCCGGGATTACCGGGCTTTTTAAAGGGAACTGCTTCCCCGCTATTTTTTGCTGGCGGCAGCCTCCAACTCCTGGTCGGAGAGAATAAAACGCTTTCCTTTTTCCTGGGAAAACAGGCCAGTAAAATCGAAGGTAGCAAAATAATCCATAGGGGTCTCCGCCCGGCGAATGAGCTGGGCAGAGCCATCCTCTCTCCACAACACCTCAGCGGACCGCAGCTTGCCGTTGTAGTTATACCCCATAGAAAAGCCATGGGCCCCAGCGTCGTGGATCACCACATAGTCCCCCACCTGGGTTTCGGGCAGCATCCGGTTTATGGCAAACTTATCGTTGTTTTCGCACAGTCCCCCTGTTACATCGTACATGTGATCACAGGGGGCATTTTCTTTCCCCAGTACCGTAATGTGATGGTAGGCCCCATACATGGCTGGACGCATCAAATTGGCCGCGCAGGCATCCAGTCCCAGATAGTCCCGATAGGTTTTCTTTTCATGGATCACCTTGGAAATCAGACAGCCATAGGGCCCTGTAATAAATCGTCCCATCTCGGTGTAAATGGCCACATCTCCCAGGCCGGCAGGAACCAAAATCTCCTCAAAGGCCTTGTGGACCCCTTCCCCAATCCGATAAATATCATTGGGCTGCTGATCGGGACGGTAAGGAATCCCCACGCCGCCTGACAGGTTGATAAACTCGGGACGAATACCGGTCTCCTGAGCCAGCTCCACCGCTGTTTGAAACAGAATCCCCGCCAATTTGGGATAATACCCGTTTTCCACCGTATTGCTGGCCAGAAAGGCGTGGAGGCCAAACCGCTTGGCACCCAGCTCTCTCAGCCGTCGAAATCCCTGGGTCAACTGCTCCCTGGTGAATCCATACTTGGCTTCCCCGGGGGTATCCATAATTTCGTTGTGGATTGTAAAGGAACCGCCTGGATTATAGCGGCAGCAGATGGTTTCGGGAATCCCGGCAATCTCATTTAGAAAATCAATGTGACTGATGTCATCCAGATTGATCACCGCACCCAGCCGGCGGGCCAACGCAAAGTCCTCCCGAGGGGTCACATTGGAAGAAAACATAATATCTTCTTTTTTAAATCCCACCGCGTCAGCCAACAGCAGTTCGGTATAGGAGGAGCAGTCGGCGCCAAAGCCCTCCTCCCTGAGGATTTGCAAAATAGCTGGGTTCGGCGTAGCCTTTACAGCAAAATACTCCCGATATCCCGGATTCCAGCCAAAAGCTTCCTTTACCCTGCGGGCAGTTTCTCGAATTCCTTTTTCATCATAGAGATAAAAAGGTGTAGGGTAGGTTTTCACCAATTCTTCTACCTGCTTTAATGTTACAAACGGCTTTTTTTCCATGGGACCGAAACCCCTTTCGTTGCTGTATACCGGTATTATAATCGCTTTTTTTCTCCTTTACAAGAGATTTTCCCTCTCCTGTTTTTCATCCCAAAAACAGTTGCGCCCCAGCCGCAACAATAAACAGTGTGGGCCACAGGTGAAAGCACCACAAGGAGGGAATGTATGATTGAATTGCGGGTGACGGGACAGAGGCTGACCCGAATGGACTATCAGCCGGTTGTAGCGGACAGCAAAAATTATCTCATGGTCCACTTCTCCTTTGACTCCGATTGGGAGGATGTGGGAAAAACCGCTGTTTTTACCGGTCAGAACCAGGTTTTTCATGTTCTGCTGTAACAGGACAGCTGTCTTTTACCCTTTGAGGTAATCCAGGCTCCCGGCTTTACCATCAGTGTATTTGGCATAGACCTGATTACCGCCAAACTGGTGGAACTTCCAGTGGAGGCCAGCGGGCTGGCGGAGGGCCAGGTGCCAGCGGAGCCCACGCCGGACATCTACAGCCAGCTGGTGGAACAGCTGAGCAAAAAAGCCGATGGCCTGCTGCTGGAAAACGGCCGGCTCTGGCTGACCGCCCAGGGAGTTGCCATTGGCCCCAGTGTTGTCTTGCCCCAAGGCCAGGGAGAGACACCCGTTCCACAGCGGTATGTCTGTGACTTCCTGCCGGATCAGTTTACAGAACAGGAGGGCAGGTATCAGCTGGCAATCCCACAGGAACAGCACCAGATGGGAATCAGCGGAGCGGTCATCGAGCTGACCCGGCAGACAGAACTGGGATTTGAGAATGTGGCCATCCAGTACCGGCGGCAATCCAATGGGGACATTTTGGTTTACGCTTACCAGCCCTTTGCCGGACGTATTGTAATCGAGGGGGTATAACAGGTGGCACAGTTAAAGGCAATCGCTCTGGGCCAGTCGATGGAAGAACTGTTGGAAGGGCTGGACAGCAATCTGCGACAGCTGGATAGCGTCAAAGCGGAGCAGTCCGCCATCCCCACCCGGCTCAGCCAGCTGGCCAATGACCAAAATTACATCTCTGACAGCGGCTATGTCCATACCGACAACAATTTTACCCAGGCCGAAAAAGAAAAGCTGGCGGCCCTGACCAACTATATTCTGCCTGTTGGCGGCAACCAGTTGGGCGGTGTAAAAAATGGCGGCAATGTGGTAATCCAGGCCGATGGGACCATGCGGGCGCCAGGGGGAACTCAAACGGACTTTGCCCTGTTTGTAGCAGATTTCACCCAAGAGGACAGTGGATGGACCCAGACAGAACAGGGGTGGCAGCTAACCCTTGCCACCCAGCCCATTCAGTGGGGACTGGTTTGGCGACAGTCAGGAGGGAACTATTCCCAGGTACTCTGTGACATTTCGCTGGGACAAAATCAAGCGGTTATTACCGCGCCGGGCGCTTTTACCGGCCGGTTGATCGGCTGTTAAAGGAGGGAACTTTATGTCCACACCATTGACAACAGCTCCCACTCCAATGGAGCTGGTACAGACTGTCAACCAGCTGGTCCAGGAAAGTGGGAACCAGCAGCAAAATCTGACCTCCCACATGGGACAACAGGAGATCCACCTGACCCAGGCAGAACGGGAGGATTGGAACAGCCGAGCCACTGCCCAGCAGGGCCAAAAGGCCGACGCGGCCCTTCCCCGGACAGGGGGCAGTTTGGAGGGAACAACCATAGCCCAAAACAATGCAGACTATGGCGTTTTTCAGCTGCGCAATCTGGCCATGGGAACCGAGATACCGTCCCAAATGGAGAACGGCCAAATTTTCTTTCAGTACTAAAGGAGGTTTTTGCCTATGAAACAGGTACAGTTTACCGATTGCTCCCCTCTGGCCCTGACCAGTGCCTGGAAACGCAGACAGATGGTACAGGACAGCTACCGGGATTGTTTGGAACTGGTTTTCCCTCAGGACACCGATTATGGGGTGTTGTATCAAATCTTTTCCACCCCATCAGCCCTCAAGCAAATTGAAATTTTGCAGGATGGCCAGCTGGCTGGTGTCCATACAGAATACGAAATTCCATACAGCTTGGCTGTAAAACAGGAAACGTTTCCAACTGGGGACGGCACCGGGGAGCAGTCCTATACCATGATCCTGGCCAGGTTGACCCCAATGGAAAAACAGCAGCGGGAACAAGCAGCGGAAATTGCCCTTCTGCGGGAACAATTACAGGTGGCCCAGAACAGCACTGTACCCCATAGCAGTGGGGAGGAAGCAAACTGATTATGGGGACAGAACGCACTGTAGCATGTCTGTGGCTGGCAGGGGTCAGCACTGCAATTTCCGCTCTGTTGGGCGCATTGGCTATGCCGGTCTATCTGCTGGCTGGCGCCATGGTATTGGACTATGGCACCGGCTTGGCGGCGGCGGCCAAGGAACAGGTCATCAACAGTCGGATTGGCATGTGGGGGATCGCCAAAAAAGTATTTTATCTGGCTGTAGTGGCTGTAGGCTGGGGGATTGACTGGGTGATTGGCTCAGCGGGGGAGCAGTTGGATCTCACCTATCCGGCACCGTTTTTTGCCCTGTTGGTTACCTTCTGGCTCATTGCCAATGAGGGAATCTCCATTCTGGAAAATCTGGCCAGATTGGAGGTACCCCTTCCCCCTTTTCTGGTGGCCATAGCCCAACGGCTGAAAATTACTTTGGAACAGCAAGCGTCCCCACCAGAAGAATAGCGCAAAAGAAAAGCGGCCTGTATACAGGCCGCTTTTCTTTTGCTTATGAAGATTAATGAAAGTATGTAAAAAGAGGTTTGTCAATGTTTTGAAAACGCACTTAGTATACATCTAAAATTGTGATAAATCAATTCATATTTTGCAAGTATTTTTCAAAATTATATGAAAACAATTGTGCAATATGTATGTTTCAAACGATAAAACTTTAAATAGATAAATGTTTTAATCCACTTATAAAGCCAATCAAAAATACCCAGTTGTAAAACAACTGGGTATTTTTAGACATGAGGCAATCACTTTTATTTCTGCTCTTGATCAGGTTGCTGCTGGTTCGTATATTTGGATTTATCCTGATCTCGCAACTGAGTATGCAGATCCAACAGGGTTTGGGCAGCCGCATCGAAGTCCTTGACTTCCTGGTACTGCTCTGCCAATTCGCTGTATTCCAACTCCTGGTAATCTGTCTTTTTCCCTTTATAAACCACTTTCAGTAATACAGGTGTCACGATAGTTGTAACCACTACCATAATGACCACTGGACCAAAAAAGGTCGGGTTCATCAAACCGGTAGAAATACCCTTGTTGGCTACAATCAGAGCAACCTCGCCACGAGAAATCATCCCCACACCAATGCGAATAGATTCCTCATTGGTATAGTGGCAAATCTTTGCCCCTAAACCACAACCAATTATCTTGGTAATAATGGCCACTACCGAAAGCAAAACAGTAAACAAAACAATGGAGACGGTCATGGCAGGCAGCTCCACTTTCAGGCCAATGCTGGCGAAAAAGACCGGGGAAAGAAGCATATAAGCCACAATCTCAAAGCGGGAAGCAATATAGGTAACCCGAGTGGTATTGGATAGAATCAGTCCAGCGATAAAGGCGCCAGTAATATCCGCTACCCCAAAGAATTCCTCGGCCGCATAGGAATAGAACAGACACAAAGCAAATGCTATGATCGCAAAGCGCTTTTTGTCTCTTCCATAACCTGCCATCCATTTATCCAAAATCTTATGCAGGTAGATGCCCAGAAAAACACTGATGGCAAAAAACGCGGCAATTTTAATCAGCACCACCGATAGGTGTACTTCTGAATCCGCTACGCTGGTAATTAAGGTCAGCGCTACTACACCCAGAATATCATCAATCAAAGCAGCACCTAAAATGGCATTGCCCGACCGGGTGGAAAGTTTGCCCAGCTCTTTGAGTGTTTCCACTGTAATGCTTACGGAAGTAGCGGTCAAAATGACCCCAATAAACATATTCTGCAAAAAGGCTTCGTCATGGACATTGAACAGTGAGGACAGGAAATATCCTCCCGCCAACGGGACCAGAACACCGCACAGCGCGATGACAAAGGATGCTTTTCCAGAGTGTTTGAGCTCTTTGATATCGGTCTCCAAACCCGCTGTAAACATCAAAACAATAACGCCGATTTCAGCGATTTGATCCACAAACACCGTTTCGTGGATAATTCCTAAAAATGCAGGTCCCATCACTAAACCGGCAAGCAATGCGCCTACCACCTGTGGCATATCAATCTTTTTAGTCAGAATCCCAAAAAGCTTGGTACTAATCAAAATAAGTGCCACATCAAAAAGATATGAGTATGATTCCATAGATTCGATCCTCCCATTGAAATAAAAATAGGAGTACAGGCTCCTTCAACGATTTACAAGTATAATCCCAATTTGTATAAAATACAATTGATTTATTTGGAGAATCGTATAGAATTATAGCCCAACTTTTAAGCATTTTCACAACAGAATGTCAATGAAATAGCAATATTTCTCCGATAATGTATAATAATTTTTCGTAATTACATGCAAACAGCAATCTAAATCCCCTTATTTATTTGCGTAAAATTAACAAAAAGCATATATTTACACACTAAATCGGAGATTTTTATTCGATATATTCAATAATTACAGCAGTCCTCTATCGCTGAGTATAGCAATTTTTCATTTGGCATTATTAACAAATAAAGAAAGGAGCCTCCCAGAGGCTCCTTTCTTATTGTGATTTACTTATTTATTGTACTGACCATTGAGCAGTTCTCTTGCTTCCCGAGTCAAAGGCCACAGGTCTCTTCTGCTGGCGTATTTTACATCAAATTTCCGGTTGAGGGCCAGGAACTGCTGGATACCAAAGGATACCCGCTCCAGATAGGAGTACAAGCCGATGGCACCTGTGGGGAACTGATCCGCTTCAGGACCATAAATAGCTCGCAGACGGCGTACATCCACAAAAATTTCCGGTACTGTGGTACCAAATTCCTGCAAATCCTTGGGGATTTCACCTTTTTCAATCAGTTCCCCAATCTTCTTGCCAGCCATAGCAGCCGCCATGGCTGCTCTGCCAATACCTACCATAGAGACATATTTCTCACCAAAAGCCAAAGCCTTGAAAACTTGATCCTCCATGGCAAAACCACCGGTAATGGCAACCTTGGGCAGTTCCATTCCCTTGGCTTCCATCTCTTTAAGGATCTCATATACAATGGATTCCAGCTCCACTGTGGGAATGCTCCACTCATTCATCATCTTACAGGGGCTGTTGCCGCTGCCGCCGCCAGCTCCATCAAAGGTCACCATATCTACCCGGGCAATGGAACACATGGAGAGTACACGACGGATGTCTTCGGGATCATAACCAGTCATCTTGACGAAAATGTTTTTGGCACCCATCTCCCGCAGCTCTGTCACTCTGCGGGTAAAGCTGCCTTCATCCCACATGGGCAGACGGCCAGCTTTCACAAAGTAGGGGCCCACCCCATTTTTAAAGTTCTCCTGTACCTTGGGATCGGTGGGATCGGGAATGATCAAATGTCCTTCTTCGTGAGCTTTCAGCGCCTTCTCCAAAGATTTGACCCAACCCATGCTCTGGATACCCTTAGCGGCTTGGCCAAATTTGATCTCTACCGAGGTGACACCCAGCTCCTTAATGCCGTATTCCAATACGCCGTTGCGATCATCATCCCGGTTTGCCTGCAAAATAATATCGCCATAACCATGATAGTACTTACGGAAGGACTCTACCATTTTAACCAGCATGGGAGAGTGCTTAATCTTTCCGCCTTCCATCACACGCTCAGAATCCTTACCAATAGCCGACTCACCAATTACTACCAGTACACCAGCCATAGCGGCACCAGCATAGTAGTCAGCCCAGTCCAGCTTGGCCATAGCAGGCAGAATAAAGGGAGCTTTCAAACGGATGGGATGAAAAACACCGATTTCACAGCCTAAATTGGCATCCAAAGCGGACAGATTTTCCTCATCCGCGCGACATCCTTCCGCGCCGAAAACCCGGCCATTGATATTAAAACAGGAATAGTCCACCGGATAGTTTTTCTCCGAACCGAACTGGTTTTTATCGCCTCCTACTGGATAAACCGCCTCGGAGCCACGAGTCACCGAACGGCCAATATCGCAAAGGCCGGGACAGGTACCATTACAGGCGGAACACATGCCAGACAGAGGAGAAATGTGATTGGGAACACGATTCTTTGTTCCAGAAAAACCAGAACTGAGGGTCGGACTGTAAGACATCAATATCATCCTTTTCTGTATGTAGTTTCTTTGTTCGACCATATGCCACACCTTGTGTATGGCACAACTCCGTCTTTTATTATAGCACATCCCATTGGGAAAGCAATTGCCAACCAGAAAAAGTTTATCAAAGATACTTTGATACGTTTTATTGACAATGCATTGATCTTAAACTATACTAAAGTCATGGGAAATCCCCAATATACAGAAAGAGGTGGTACTGATTATGGAACGTATTCTGGAAGAATTTTTTGAGTTGGTAAAAACAGATTGTATCTCAAAAGATGAGCGCAAAATCGCCGATTGGGTAAAGCCCAAACTGTTGGAATTGGGCTGCACTGTGGAAGAAGACGATGCAGGTTCCCATTTTGGCGGCAACACAGGTAATATTTTTGCTGTCCTGGAAGGCACATTGCCAGGATCTGTTCTATTTAACGCCCATATGGACCGGGATGCCAATGGGTTTGGCATCCAACCCCGCATTGAGGACGGAAAAGTAGTCAGCGACGGTACCACTGTATTGGCTGCCGATGATCTGGCTGGTGTAGTAGCTATATTGGATGGACTGCGCCGTATTAAAGCCAGTGGAAAACCCCACTGCCGGATTGAAGTGGTTTTCTCAGTCAGTGAAGAAAAAGAATTGTCGGGAAGCCGTTACTTTGATATGAGCAAACTCCAGTCCAAGATTGGATATTGTATTGACTCCCCCGGCAGAATTGGACGAATTGTAGCGGGGGCTCCCTCGGGCGCCCAGCTGAAAATTGAGGTGTTCGGAAAAGCGGCTCACTCTGGCAACGGTCCAGAAAAGGGAATTGACGCTCTCAAATACGCCGCTAAAATGGTAGCCAACCTGCCAACTGGCCGGCTGGATTCCGAGAGCACCGCCAACTATGCCATTTTCCATGCGGGAGGCAGCGCTACCAATGTAATCTGTGACTATGCCTGTGTATTGGGTGAAACCCGCAGCCGCAACCATGAAAAACTGCTGCAATACATCGAAAAATTTGAACAGTACTGCCAGCAGGTGGTAGAGGGAACAGGCGCTGTAGTAAAAACCGAAGCGGACATTACATACAAAGCCTTCAATGTAACCGAGGACCAGCCCTGTATTCAGCTTATGAAAAAGGTCTATGACAAGATGGGACTGACCATGCTGGTAGAAACCGGTATGGGCGGCATGGATGCCAACCGCTTTAACGAGCATGGAATTCAGTGTGTTGGACTGGCCAGCGGATATTTTAACAACCACAGCAATGGTGAACACATCTATGTAGAGGATCTGATCCGCGCCGGTGAAATGGTAGAACAAATTGTTCTCTGCTATGCCGATTAATCCCAGAAAAACAGAATACCATTCAAATGCCCCGGAAATGTTTCGGGGCATTTTTGCAGAATTTTTAAAGCTGTGGTATAATAGCCGGTACAGCTTAGCGAGATTACAAACCGCCGGATCTGGATACTGCACAAGATTTCCAAAAGGAGGGACTCTCTATGGGCCTATTAAAGGAGCAATACCGGGAAGCCTGGACCTTTTTTAATCAGCGGGTCCGCCGACCCTTCCTGTTTTGTGTTACCCTTTTTGTAGTAACCGGTGTGGCCAGTTGGTTGTTGCTGCTTCTTTACCCTGCCACAGCCTACGAATTGTTCCAACAACTGTCCGCTTTGATTCAGGAGAAGGGGATCACCCAGAGCGATGGGTCCCTGGCCTTGGGACGGCTGCTATGGAACAATCTGCAAGCCAGCCTCTTCAGTATTTTTTACGGCCTGATCCCCTTTTTATGCATCTCCTGTCTGTCCGTATTTCTAAACGCGGCCATCTTGGGAGTGGTTGCCGCCATGTATTCCCTTATAGGGCTCTCCCCTGTTCTCTTTGCGGCAGGTATTCTGCCCCACGGTATTTTTGAAATTCCCGCCCTTTTGCTCAGCGGCGCGCTGGGCCTCCGCCTCTGTATCACCCTCACCCGCATGATTCTGAAAAAGTATGGCCCTTTGGAATTTCAGGAGACACTCTATGGGCTCCTTCAGCTTTACTTTCTCTGGATTGTCCCTCTCTTTATCCTGGCCGCTATCATCGAGTGTACCGTAACACCTCTGCTTTTAACCTGGTTATCCTAATGAAACCGCTCCGGTTATCTACCGGAGCTTTGTTATTTTTAAGGGAATATGAGGCTGGGATTCTCTTGACTTCTGCCAAACTTTGTGCTATCCTCAATAAGCATTTTGAAGTTCAAAATATTCAGCGGATTTCACTGTACCAAAAGGAGCGAAAACCAGGGATGGAACAGGAAACCATTGGACGGTTTTTAGTGGACATTTTTAACCACCTGCTGCGGCAGGAACAACAGGCGCTGGCCAGCTCATCCTACTCCAACCTGTCTGTCAATGAATTTCATGTCATTGAAGCGGTTGTCAAAGCGGGAGTCAACAATACTATGGGTGCCCTTTCCCAGGTGCTGGGCATCACCATAGGTTCTCTTACTGTAGCGGTCAAAACCCTGGAACAAAAGGGATATCTCCTTCGGAAACGGGAGACCACCGACCGCAGAATTGTCCATGTAGAGCCAACCCCTCTGGGATTGGAGGCAAACACCTGTCACGCCCAGTTCCACGAGAAAATGACCGAGGCAATCGTCAGTGGTCTGGATCAGCAGGAGCTACAAGTGCTGTCCCACGCTCTGGCTACAGTTGAAGATTTTTTTCTTGCTCAAGCCAATTCAAATTCTCTTTGCAGTAAAGGAGTATAACACAAATGGCAATTCGTATTATTACCGACAGTACCTGTGATATTGACCCCTCTCTCCAGCAGGAATTGGGAATTCAGATTGCCCCTCTCACCGTTCATTTTGGAGAGGAGGAGTACCTGGATGGAATCAGTATCAGCCACAAGGAATTCTACAATAAAATGCGTACCAGTGAGCAGCTTCCGGTTACCAGCCAGGTCAGTCCCGGTACATTTATCCAGCTTTTTGAAGAGGGCGATCCACAGGATGATATTGTGGGTATTTTTTTGGCCTCTCCCCTCAGCGGTACCTACCAGTCGGCGGTAATCGCCAAAGAGCAGCTGGGGCGTGAAAATATCTATCTCATCGATTCCGGCACAGTAGCGGTGGGCTTGTCCTCCCTGATCTACGAGGCCATCGCTATGCGGGAACGGGGAGACAGTGCCCAGCAAATTTACCAGTCCATCACCGAAATGAAAAGCCGGGTAGTTATTTACGCGGCCATTGACAATCTCACTTATCTCCAAAAAGGTGGACGTCTCTCCTCCACCGCTGCCTTTATGGGCGGACTTCTGGGAATCAAACCAGTTATTATGGTTAAGGACGGCGTTGTCACTCTGGTACACAAAGCCAGAGGATTGCGTAAAAGCTGTGAGTGGATGGTGGAACAGGCCAACACACTGGGAACTGATTCCTCCCTGCCCATTGCTTTCGCCCATTCCGACCGGCTGGAGGATGCCCAGTCCTATATGGAACAGGCTTCCCCTCTGCTGAAAGCCAGCCGGTTCTATTTACAGGAGATCGGTGTAGTGGTTGGGACCCATACTGGCCCGGGCACTTTAGCCATTCAGTTTTACACCCCTAAAAAATAATTCCATCAAAAAAACTGCCAGGCATAAGCCTGGCAGTTTTTTTATTTAATGAAACATTCCTTTTTTCACAAGGATCAATGCCACCAACCCAGTGAGCAATACCGAAAGCAATACTGGGAACCAGAAAAAAGGCAGCGGCAAAAAGTCCACATTCATTCCATAAAAACTGGAAACCATTGTAGGAATGGCCATGACAATGGTCAGGGAGGTCAAAATCTTCATAACAATATTCAGATTGTTGGAGATAATGGAGGCAAAGGCATCCATGGTTCCAGACAGAATGCTGGAATAGATGTTACACATCTCAATGGCCTGTTTGACCTCAATGAGCACATCCTCCAAAATATCCTGGTCCTCATCATACAGTTTGATAAAACGTCCCCGCAAAATTTTCTCCAAAGTAATCTCATTGGATTTCAGCGAAGTGGAAAAATACACCAGGGATTTTTCCAATCCCAACAGCTGGATCAGCTCCTGGTTTTTCATCGACTGATGAAGCTGCTTTTCAGTGCGGGAGGACATACGGTCAATCTGCTTAAGGTAAAACAAAAAACGGGAGGCCACCCGCAGCAACAAATTTAGCAAAAAACGGGTTTTTAAATGGGTCTGTACATTTTTAACCTGCCCACCAGCTATATCACTGATCACTATATTCTCCCGCAGACATACAGTAATCACATTGGCTGGTGTCAAAATAATCCCCATAGGCATAGTGGAATAGATCACCGTTGCGTCGTCCTGCTGTTCCGCTACCGGGACGTCCACAATGACCAGGGTTTGATTCTCTTCTGTTTCAATTCGGGAGGATTCCTCTTCATCCAAAGCAGCCCGCACAAATTCCGGATCCGCTTTTGCCTCATGTACCAGATAATTGATCTCATCCTCGCTGGGGGAAACCGCCGAAATCCAACAGCCCTCATCGTATTCTGCCAGTTGGGAAACCCGGCCGTCCACTCCCTTGTAAAAACGTATCATCGCTATTGCTTCCCCTATTCCCGGGGACGGCTAAATTGTGTGCCCATTCCCCGATATTTGATTCCATTTTTCAGATATGCCACATATTCCAGGGTCCGGACTCACAACCTCACCTCCTGCAATCACTATTAGAATAAACCATTGGTTATTATACCACATAAAAACGTGATTTCAAGAGATTCTTGGCAAAACAAAGAAAAAATAGGCAATATCTGAAGTTGTTTGTAAAAATAGAGTAAAATTAAAGAAATTTCGCCCAATTTCACTGTTTTAGAGTATATTTTTGTTTTTGGTTTTTTCTGTTTTCTCTATACTTTTGGTTGGGTAAAACACCCAATACGCGGCATACTAACGGTATTAGAGCAAAGCGGAGGAAATCCATGATCCAACATTCTTTTATTGTAACTTGTTTAACCCTATGGGACCTGCTTTCCGCAGCCTTTAGCATTGCCGCTGGCTTTCGCCTCAGCTTCAGCTTTGTACGTCCCATTCCCGCATATTACCTAACCCACCAATTAGAACTCATTGTCATCAATGGTTTTCTTGCCATTGGGTTTACCATGCTGTTTGGCGGATATCAAAAAAACATACGGCGTACCGCCCTCTGGATGCCCTTGCGGCAATGTGTAGTGGCATTGGCCTGTGGAGGGGTTATCTTGTGGATCGACCGCATCAAAGGTTTAGGAGTCCCCTGGGAAGTGATCGCCATTACCTGTTTTTCTCTTTTCGCCGCCCAATGCCTGGGCCGGGTCATCCTTGGGCTTTTGCTGTCCTTTTTACGCACCAAGGGCATTTTTTCTCCCAACAACAGTAAGGTATTCATTTATGGTGCCGGTGAATTGGGCCAGCTGTTAGCGGAACGGCTCACCGAAAACGCCAAAGAGGGATTGACCCCAGTGGGATACCTGGATGATTTCGTTGGGCCAGGCACCCGAGCGGGAGGGCTCAAAGTGCTGGGTACTTTGGCACAGGCTGGCCCATTGATATCCGACTACCAGGTAAAGGGAATTGTACTGGCTATTGACAAGATTTCTCCAGATCGGTTGGAACAGCTGCTTGCTCTGGCTGTGTCCTCCAAAATCTGGATCAAACGGTTCGGACTCAGCGATCAAAACGCCCATACCCAGCCTGTCCTGGGAGAAATCAATCCAGAGGAGCTTCTACACCGCCAGGGAATCCACCTGGATATGGAATCGGTTGGACAACTGCTGCGGGATTCCGTTGTGCTGATTACAGGCGCCGCCGGTTCAATCGGGTCAGAAATCTCCCGTCAAACCCTCACCTTTGGGGCCAAACTGGTCATTCTGGTAGACTTCCACGAAAACGGCCTTTTTGCTTTGGATCAGGAACTGTCCAAACAATTTGATCGCCAGCGCTATCGGCTGGAATTGGGTTCCATTCAGGACAGCAGCCGGCTCAATCAACTCTTTGAAAAATACCACCCACAAATTGTACTCCACGCGGCGGCTCATAAACACGTTCCCATGATGGAACTGTGCCCTTTGGAAGCAGTCAAAAACAATATTTTCGGCACCATCAATGTGGCAACCACCGCAATACAGTACCATAGCCAGCGATTTATCTTAATTTCCACCGATAAAGCTGTCAATCCCACCAATGTGATGGGGGCCACCAAACGGATAGCTGAATTGATGATACAGTGGCTCAATGAGCACACTTCCACCACAAAATTGTGCGCTGTACGTTTTGGCAATGTACTGGGCTCCAATGGGAGTGTCGTACCTACCTTTCAAAAACAGATTGCCCATGGGGGCCCAGTCACTGTCACCCACCCTGATATGACACGATATTTTATGACCATTCCCGAGGCAGTGGAACTGGTACTGGAAGCCGCCGCTATGGCAAACGGGGGAGAAATCTTTATTTTGGATATGGGAAAACCCATCAAAATTTATCAGTTGGCCTGTGATATGATCCGTTTGGCGGGAAAGAAGCCAGGCGTGGATATTCCCATTGTTTTCACCGGGATTCGTCCGGGAGAGAAACTGGCAGAAGAAATCTGTTTGGCCGAAGAGCGCACCTCCACGACAGCCAACAGCCACATTCTTATCAATCAGCCGGTGGATTTAACTGTAAAAGAAATTGAAAAGAACCTGGGCTTATTGGAAGAGGCCATAAAAAATAATGACCTTTCCGCTCTGCTAAAAACAATGACCCAATTGGTACCCACCTTTCATCCCTCTGGCCAACCAGTTTGTCAAATGCCTAAAAAAAGCCTGTAGCAAAACGCTACAGGCTTTTTTTATCCAACTGGATGAATGGTGTTAAAGATCAGGACCCAAGCTAAGATAACCGTAAATCCCGCGCATAGGAAAAGATAGGCCATCCGGCTGGATTTCTTTTGCACCGTTCGGGAAAAGGCCCCGAAAATCAAACAGGAAACAACTACCGCCAATACGTCAATGGAAATCTGTATGGTATTGGGATGGCTCAACAATGTACGATCTGAGAGAAAACGGGAAAGGGGACCTCCTATCAGATGGGCAAACGGGACAAAGGTCAAGGGAAGGATCGCTACCCCAAAATTCCGCCGTCCGGCCCGGGAATACATATAGGACATCACCAAAATAATCAGTAAAATGGCCCAGCATTCTACTACCATCGGGCCTCTCCCCCTATCTGTTATGATTCAAATGCCTTGTCAAAAACAGCCTCTGCCTGGCTGCCATCGGAAGCGACCACCAACATAACATAATTTCCTTTGGTTGTCAAAACAGCGTTATCCAGCTTATAAATTTCCGCAGGGACATAGTTTTCAAAGGCGGTTTTTTGGTCCTCCAAATGACTTTCCAACATGGATTTTACCGTCTCCACACTGTCGGCATCCTTAGCCTTAAAAATGGAGCACTCCTCAGCCTTGCCACCGGAGGCATTGCGATAAATTACACAGGATTCCACTCCGGTCAAATCATAGTGGTTGGAAGCGTAGCTTTCACTGACCTTGACAGGCGCCTCATCAAAGGTTGTGGCCTCCACCATATCCGCTGCCACAGTCTCCATATCAATTTCCTTGTTGGAAGCGTCATTGGAAGCACAGCCTGCCAGCAGCAAGGCTACTGTCAATATCAAAGTACAACCTTTTAGCAATTTCTTCATTATTCTTCCTCCTTTATAGCATGAGTCTTTAAATAATCCATCCATTTAATATAGTATTCCGAGGTAAAATGCAAACCATCTGTGGAAGCGGCATCGGGCATCTGACCAGTCTCATCCTTAAAGGCTTCCGCTACATTGAGGTAATAAATTCCCTTTTCCGCCGCCATCTCCATCAACAGCTGATTGGTTCGGTCAATTTTCTCATTGGTCAAAGTGCCTTGATAATTGGCCGCGAACTTCTCCTCCTGGATGGGCAAGATCGACTGAATATAGATCATAGCATCGGGATGCTGCTCCATAACCCGATCCACAAACACACTGTAGTAATCTCTGGTCTGCTCCTCAGTCAAGAACGCCAGGCCATTAGCACCCAACATAATGTAGATCTTTTTGGGATTGTAATTCTTCATGGCATCCAGCATAGTTACCTTGCCATTGGGTGTATTGATTACCTCACGAGTCAAGATATTGTCCAAGTTGATACCAGTGAATGCCACCACATCACTGCCAGGCATTACATCATACAGCTCAATACCTGTTGTAATGGAGTCGCCTACAAACATGGCATCATCAAAATAGCTGCTGGTTACCCGTTCCGTTTCGGGCACCGGCTGACCACTGGGCAGATCCTGTCCCTCTGAAGAGGATGGCTCTGAAGAGGACTGGGAACTGGACGGCTCCTCCTGGGAAGATGGCTCTGAGGAAGAACCCGGCACAAGCTCACTGCTACCTGAACTGGACCCGCCGGGACTCAGCGAGCTCTCATTGACCCGAAAAGGTTCCAATCCTTGTTTACTCTCCTGATTTTTTTGCCAAATAAAAGCTAAGATAGCTGAAATCACAGCAATAATAACAATAGATATGATCAAGGGAAACAAAAAAGAATCCCGATTGCTTCTGCTTACCCGAACAGGGCCCTTTCTTGACATATTGGACGCTCCTTAATTTTTCCTACCTCGAGTTATTATACTATAATATGGTGGCTTTGGAAATAGAATTTCATCCAAGTTCATAGTTTTTTATCATTTTCAATCTGCCGCCAGCAAATAAACTGGCTGAATTCACTTCCAGTTAGCAACCATGGAAAAGGTGAAAAATAAAGGAATCATCAACAGACTAAAAATTTTTACAAGTATTTTATCTTAAGTTTGTAATTATTCACAAAGTTTAAAAAAGAGGACATTTGCCACACAAATTGATTTATACAAACAGTTATAAACACTTTCCACCAGGTTTTCAACAGGTTTGTAACGGGTTTCGGCCCATGTTATTCACAGATTCCACCAAGTTTTCCACAAACCAAACAAAAAGTTTTTTGACCGTCCGGGTGGAAAACCCTCCTTTTTTGTAAAATCTTTTCCCTTTCATTATACCCTTTGTGATTTTTTTGCCAGAAGGCGGGACAAGCTATCTCCAATTTTTCCAACCAGTTTTTCAAATCTTTCCCTTGACACTCCCTCTTTGTAATGCTATAATTGTTTCTGCGATTATAGGTGGTCTATACACTATATCTTCTATGCGAGGGTGGCGGAATCGGCAGACGCACTAGCTTGAGGTGCTAGCGGAGTAACTACCATGAGGGTTCAAGTCCCTTCCCTCGCACCAATACAACAAGAAAGCACCGATCATATCGGTGCTTTCTTGTTGTATTGCAAAAACACTGGTAAGCACAAGTGAGGTGGCAACTGTGGCGCAAGAAAATACCATACCTTCTGTGACTGAAGACAGCACTATTAAAATAATTTCATTCAACCTAAAACATGACATGCCACTGGGCCGAAAAAAATTTCGCTGGAACCAGCGAAAAGAGCTGGCTGCTCAATTGATCCGTATGTCTGGCGCCTCTATCATTGGGGTGCAGGAACTGACCTCCTATATGCGGGAAGATGTGGAAGCTCTGTTGCAAGGGGAATACAGTGTCATGGGCTTCGGCCGTTTTTACGGGATTCGGGAGGACCAGGACGAACATACCGACATTATTGTAAAAGATCAGGATGTCTCTGTCTCCTATTGCAAGACCTTTTGGCTTTCCAAACAACCGGAACGCTATGGCAGCCGGGCCTACTACTCCTTCTTCCCCCGCATCTGTACTGTGGTGGAAGCAACCATCAAAGCCACTGGCCAACGAATCCGGGTATTCAACACCCATTTTGACCACATCTGTGGCCTTGCCAGAAATTTGGGCGTCCGCATCATTTTGGAATATATGGAAAAATTCAATCAAGCGGACCCCCTACCCACTATTTTAATGGGAGACTTTAACGCCAAATTTGGCAGCCGTCCCATTCAAATTTTACGCAATAACCTCCATCCCCATCCACATGTCCATCTGACGGACGTATATAAAAGCTTTAGTCCCGAGCAGATTACCAATACCCTTCACTTTTTCAGCAACAAACCAAAGGTGGGAAAAAGCCCTATTGACTATATTTTTGTCTCAGATGAATTCGAGGTGGTGGAATCTCATATTTTCACCAAGGAGATCAACGGAGGATACCCTTCAGACCACTTCCCCCTCATTGCCACCCTGCGCCTAAAAATACCCCCTCAATCCAAAATTTCTCAAAACCCAGCTATAATTGGAGCACCAGATCTATTGACCCCCAACATATAAAAAAACAGGGCAGCTCATTTGCTGCCCTGTTTTTTTATTTTTCATTTGTTAACTTCTGGCCTGCAACCATTCCAAGACATCCTCGTATACTTCAGCCTTGTTGATTTCATTGTGCATTTCATGGCGGCCACCCTCATACAGTTTGATGGTCAAATCCCGCACATCTGCCCGATGCAGCCGATGATACAATTTGGAAATTCCTTTTCCATAACTGCCTACTGGGTCCATATTGCCGGAGTAGATATACAAGGGTACATTTTTAGGCACCATATCTGTGGCCACAGCGTTGGAAAGAAAGCCCATCAGCGCGACCAAATCCGCGTAGGCACTCACCGTAAAGGTAAAATGGCATTTGGGGTCAGCCAAATAACGATCTACCACCTCATTGTCCCGGCTGAGCCAATCAAATTCAGTTCTTGGGGAGCTGATCTTCTCATTGCATTTGCCAAAGATCAGCTTCTGAATCAATGGACTGTGATACATCTCACCTTTAAATAAACGAATCAATTTAACGAGCCAAAGCAGAGGCCAGGCCAACCAGGTGGGGCCAGCTGTACCGCTCAAAATCACACCATCCAGGTCCTTTCCATGGCGCAGCAGCACCACTCGGGCCAAAAGAGATCCCATACTGTGCCCCAACATAAAGTAAGGAACATCAGGGTATTTTTCTTTCATGTGCTTAGTCAATGCATAAACATCTTTTGCGATATAGTTCCATCCGCCATGCTTGGCAAAATACCCATATCCCTTTTCTCCCACAGAATCACCATGTCCCAGGTGATCTTCTCCACAGACTACATAGCCATGGTCCACCAAAAAACGGGCCAGATCCTCATACCGGTCAATATATTCACACATTCCATGGACAATCTGTACAACACCCCGTACTTTTTTCCGCTCATCTGACCAAATCAACGCGGAAATTGTATCTTTCTCATTTGAGGAGGGATAGGTCACTTGTTCTTTTTTCACGAAATAGGTTCCACCTTTCCTGTTTGCCTGAAGTCAGGCAGAAAACTCTATTTTATATTATATCAATTCTCTCAAAAGGCGCAAGGGCAGAGCTGCAAAAAACCTCCCTTTTTATTACTTTTGGGATAAAATATGACGTCAAATAGTGTATAGGGAGTTTTCTGGCTTTTTTCCAGGAATTCTCTCCCTTTTCGTTGAGTTTCCCACCAAAAAGTGGTATACTAACAAAGATACATCAAACCACATTGCAAGGAGGACATTCCATTATGAGTAGAAAGACGTTCTACATTAGTACCCCCATTTATTACCCTTCGGACAAGCTGCATATCGGCCACAGCTACTGTACTGTAGCGGCAGATACCATGGCTCGTTATAAACGAATGCAGGGGTTTGATGTAATGTTTTTGACCGGTACCGATGAGCATGGTCAAAAAATCGAGAACAAAGCCAAAGAAGCTGGTATTACCCCAAAAGAATTTGTAGATCAGATTGTAACTGGAAAAGGCGGCGTACTGGATCTTTGGAACCTGATGAATATTTCCAACGATCGCTTTATCCGCACCACCGATGACTACCATGTAGAGTCTGTACAGAAAATTTTTAAGGAACTCTATGACCGGGGCGATATTTACAAGGGTTCGTATAAGGGTAAATACTGTACCCCCTGTGAATCCTTCTGGACCGAGACCCAGCTGGTAGACGGCTGCTGTCCTGACTGCGGACGTCCGGTCATTGACGCTGAAGAAGAGGCCTATTTCTTCCGTCTGTCCAAATATCAGGACCGGGTAAGGGATCTTTTGGTTAACACCGACTTTTTGCAGCCTCGCAGCCGAGTCAATGAAATGGTAAACAACTTTATTGATCCAGGTTTGGAGGATCTCTGTGTCTCCCGGACCACCTTCAATTGGGGTGTGCCGGTGGATTTTGACCCTGGACATGTAGTATATGTATGGGTAGACGCTCTGTCCAACTATATTACCGCTTTGGGGTATGGCAATGACCGGTATCACGACTATGAAAAATATTGGCCCGCTGATGTTCACTTTGTAGGAAAAGAAATCACCCGGTTCCACACCATTATCTGGCCCGCTATGCTGATGGCGTTGGATCTGCCACTGCCCAAACACGTATTTGGCCATGGCTGGCTGCTGCTGGAAGGGGGCAAAATGAGCAAATCCAAGGGCAATGTTGTAGACCCCTATCTGCTGGCCAACCGCTATGGTGTCGACGCTCTGCGGTACTTCCTGCTGCGGGAATTTCCCTTTGGTACCGACGGTGTATTCTCCAATGAGCTGCTGATTACCCGGATCAATTCCGATCTGGCCAACGATTTGGGCAACCTGGTTTCCCGTACCCTGTCCATGATTGAGAAATACTTTGGCGGCACCCTGCCACAGGAGCGTCGTGCCGATCCCATTGACCAGGAACTGATTGAGATGCTGGACTCCCTGCGGGAAAAATATGAAACCCAAATGGAATCCTACGCCTTCCAAAACGCCCTGATGGAAATTTTTAAGGTCATTTCCCGCTCCAACAAATATATTGATGAAACTGCTCCCTGGGTGTTGGGTAAAAATCCTGAGGATGCTCCCCGTCTGGCCAGTGTCCTGTACAATCTGGTAGAGGTCATTCGGATCACTGGCGTGCTGCTGCAGCCTTTTATGCCCCAGACCTGTGAGAAGATCTTTGCCCAGTTGGGTGTGGATGCTTCCCTCACCGCTTATGATTCCTTGGAATATGGCAAAACCCCTCTGACCCATAAGGTGTGTAAAGGGGAAGCTCTGTTCCCCAGAATCGATATTAAAAAAGAACTAGAGCTTCTGGAAAAAGAGAAACAGGCCAAAATGGAAGCTGCCCAGGCAAAAGCCAAAAAAGAGGAGACTCCTCAAGGGGTTGCCACCCTCATTGACATTGAGGACTTTTCCAAGGTAAATTTACGGGTAGCGCAGATTACTGCCTGTGAACCGGTTCCCAAGTCAGATAAGCTATTGCGTCTGCAGCTGGATGATGGTATGAATGGCCGGCAGGTGGTTTCCGGAATCGCCCCCTGGTATCAGCCTGTGGATTTGGTTGGCAAGAAAATCGTTGTGGTAGCCAATCTGAAACCTGCCAAACTGCGGGGCGTGCTGTCCGAGGGCATGATTTTGGCGGCAGACGCCGGTGAAAACAAAGTTTCTGTACTCTTTGTTGATCCCTCGGTTCCAGTAGGTTCTAAGGTACGCTAATAAAAAGGGCAGCCTGCAAAACAGGCTGCCCTTCTTTAAAAGAAACTCCCAGGCCAAATACAACCAGGCATAGAGCTGGGACAACACAAAAGGAGTGGTCCAATGTTACAGGGTATTTTTGATTCCCATGCCCACTATGATGATGAACGATTTGACCCGGACCGGGATTCTGTTTTGACTGGTCTGCTAAAACAGGGTGTTTTTCGTATTGTCAATGTAGCCTCCGACTTAAAATCCAGCCAACAGGGTATTGCATTGGGAGAAAAGTATCCATTTATCTATTCCTCTGTAGGGGTACATCCTCACTCTGCCCAGGAAGTGACGCCGGATGCTTTGGATCAGTTGCAGGCCCTTTCTCGGCAAAAAAAGGTGTGCGCCATTGGTGAAATTGGTCTGGACTACTACTATGATTTTTCTCCCCGGGATGTACAGCGGGAGGCCTTTGCCCAACAGCTGGAACTGGCAGGGCAACTGAATATGCCTGTTATCATACACAGCCGGGACGCGGTTGCGGACACAATGGATTTGCTTCGTCTCTATCGCCCCAAGGGAATTGTACACTGTTTTTCCGGCGCGGTAGAAATGGCCCGGGAAGTGTTGAATCTGGGCCTCTACCTGGGCTTTACTGGTGCCCTCACCTTTAAAAACGCCCGTAAAGCTGTGGAAGTAGTAGAATATGCCCCCATAGACCGATTGCTGCTGGAAACCGACTGCCCCTATATGGCGCCGGAACCTCACAGAGGAAAACGCTGTGACTCCTCCATGATCGCTTTCACCGCCCAAAGAATGGCGCAAATAAAAGGGATCGATCCCCAACAAATGGTCACTATTGCCAGTGAGAACACCAAACAGGTCTATGAAATGGATGAATAAACAATTCCTGAAAAAAAGGGAAAGCTTCTTATAAAAGAAGCTTTCCCTTTTTTTGCTTAGGTGGGACCGTTGAGGGACTGTGTATCACATTCCAAGCACATCCATACCATTGGGAGCAGCAGAGCTGCTGTCCCTCTGTTTCATGTTACCCAATAAAATATAGCTTTTAATTCAAGGATTCAATCCAATCTAGAATCTGTGAAATAGGAATGGCATATCCCATACCTTCCACATCTGTAGAGGAGACCTTTGCGGTATTGATACCGATCAGCTCCCCATCCATATTCAGCAAAGCACCACCACTGTTGCCAGGATTAATGGCTGCGTCTGTCTGGATGTAAGTTGCAGAGGTTGACTCACCACTGACAGTACGATCCACAGCACTTACAATACCTGTTGTAACAGACTGTCCATATCCAAGAGCATTTCCAATAGCGACTACCTGTTCTCCCACTACCAATTGGTCAGAATCCCCAATTTTCGCTACGGAAATCTGAGCAAGGGTATCTGCAGTCAAAGAGGAAAGAGAAACTCTCACCATTGCAATATCGGAAGACGCGTCATATGCATATAACTGTGCCTCATAGGTCTCATCATCTGCAAAAGTTACAGAAAGAGTGGTGGCCCCCTCAACCACATGGTAGTTGGTAATCATATAAAGATAGGAATCATCAGCATAAACAATCACACCTGATCCACAGCTTGTTGTCTCCTGCATCTGTACTGGACCCCGGCCATTCCTTCCAAATTGTCCAAAAAAGCTTTGAACCTCCTGTACTGAAATATTGGTGATAGATACAACAGAAGGAAGTCCCTCCGCCGCAATCCCTGATACATTTAGCGACTGACCTTCTGTGGAAGAGGAGTAGGAAACAGATGTTAAGGACAGCGCTCCACTTTGGGTAGTTTCTACGGCCTGCTGCGATTCTTTACTCATCCACAAACGGCCTACACCATAAAAGGTTGACCCAGCTACACCTCCAAAAAGCACAGCGCTCAAGACCAACGACATAGCTCTTTTCAGCAGGCTTTTTTTCTTAGGACTCCTTTTTTTCTGTATATAATTTTTTTGTTGTTCCAGTTCTGTTGTTGGATAGAACGAGGTATATTCCGGTTCATTATAATCTCTATACATAATAATACAAAACTCCTTTCATCATTAACCGCATTATTTAAATCACTGTTTGATCTATTTTTCATAACTTAGTATAACGTCCTTGCCTTAACTGAGCTTAAAGAAATACTTTAAAATTAGCTTAAAATACTAGATCATATATTTCTGTTAAACCACACTATAAGAAGATTTATGTAAAAAAAGAAAAAGCTACATTGCAGCCTCTAAAAGGCTACAATGTAGCTCAGAAATTGGTGCCGCTGGCGGGACTTGAACCCGCACACTGTTTCCAGCCAGGGATTTTAAGTCCCTTGTGTCTGCCGATTCCACCACAGCGGCACAGAATACCTATATATTTTACAATAGAACCCTATGCAAGTCAAGCAATTCTCTGGAAACTCTTTCAAAATCAGAGCAAAAAGAACTGCTTTGTAACGCTCTTTTCAAAGATAGTTATAGTATTGTATAATACAAATCATACTCAAAATTCAGCAGAGAGGAAGACAGATCAATGATTGTATATAAAATAAATGATTTGGAACTTGCAGCCGATATCTTTCTCCAGTTTGTTCAGCAGGTGTGGCCTGGTAATTATGACCTGCAAAAAACCCAGCAGGCACTGCACAGAACCTCAAACATTACCGCCTATGATAACGACAAACTGATTGGATGTTTGCGAATCCTATCAGATGGATATTTTTTTGGTACCATCACTGAACTGTTGGTTCTCCCCAATTATCAAGGGCAGGGTATCGGAAGCCATCTCCTCCAGCTGGCAAAGGAACATACCCCAACTATGCTGTATTTTGGAGCACAACCAGGGGTCGAAAAGTTTTATGAAAAAAATGGTTGCCGCAAAAGCTTACAATCCTATGAAATTGCCAAAAGCAACAATGACTGATCGTTTTGCAAAAATCAAAAATAAAATCAAAACCAAGAACTAAAGGGATTTGTCATTTCCAAAAATATCTGCTCCAATATCCGCGACCGTAATGGTGGCCAACCGGTCCATGCAATCCTCATTGAGCTGATGATACAAGCGATCCATCAGGGGGCCCATACCTGAGCAGATTAAACAGTCCTGATCTACATCTCCAGAATGCCAATTGGAACACACCAATTGGGTGTGCGTAGCCAAACACACTTGCGCCAAATTGATATCACAAGCTTTTTGGGCCAGTAAATAGCCCCCTTCAGCTCCCTCTTTGGTGGAAATAAAGCCGGCCTTTTTTAACTTTGACATAATCTTGCGAATCCTAGCAGGATTGGTACACACATTTTTAGCCAACACCTCGCTGGAAATAGTGGTTTTCTTAGCAGCAAGATAGACCAGCGCGTGTACCGCAATGCCAAACTCACCTGTCATCTCCCTTCACATCCTTTCCAATGGAGAGCCCTTAATGATCTCATTATTGCCAGGAAAAAATCTCGACTGGATCGCCCCAGTGGGACAGACTGCTTTACACTTTCCACAGCGAATACATTCTCCGCTGTTTGGAATTTGAAAAACCGGCAGATCCAATGGACAGCTTTTCTGACAAATGCCACAGTTTACACAGCTTTTGAGATCGACCTGATACCGGTACAAAGAAATCTTGTTAAACCAACTGTACACTGCTCCTAAGGGACAGAAATATTGACAAAAGGGACGGTAAACTGCAACGGAAAGCAAAATCAATGCCACTAGAATCAAGTTTTTCCAGGCAAACAGCCACCCTGCCACAGATCGCAATCCCTCGTTTACCAAAAGCAGAGGCCAACCTCCAAACAAGGTGCCTGACGGACAAAGGTATTCACAAAACCATGGGCTGCCTTGACCTACCTCATCCACCACAAAGAGAGGCAAAAGAATCACCAAAATGCCCAACACACCGTACTTTAGCCACCGCAACCAACCGTGGCCAGGGAGCTTTTTGCGTTTCTTCCCTAGGGGAATCCGATGAAGCAGGTCCTGAACCAGTCCAAAGGGGCAAAGCCATCCACAGACCAACCGTCCCACCAATGCCCCAATGATCAAAAAGAAACCAACTATATAAAAGGAAAAACCATAGTTCCTGCTGCTGAGTACCGCCTGCAATGACCCAATGGGACAGGCACCTAATGCCCCAGGACAGGAATAACAGTTAAGCCCCGGCAGACAAAGCTGTTTGCTGGTACCTTGGTATATCTTCCCCTGCAAAAAACCAGCCACATACCCATTGGTCAAAGCGGCAAAAATCATTTGGACCCCAAGACGCAGCCTGCCCTGTTTAGTCCCCTGTTTCCTATCCAATGCCAATACACTCCAAACAAATGTAAATCGCTTTGTTCCAAACGGTAAAAACCTCTCCCCGATGGATTCCCGCCCAGATAAACAACAGTCCGATTCCTAAAGCGGAGAGCCCCCAGAAATTATTCCGAATCCGTCCCATTCTCTACCTCCGCCAGCGCCTCCTCGATGAGGGTGGACCAGGTTTCTTTATCCCAATAACGGCGTTGTACACTGCCTACCAACTTTCCCTCACTATCCACAAAAAAGGTTTCCGGCACCGTTGTAACAGATTGGAGATAGGCGGAAATCAAATCCTCAGAAGGAAGCAGATGCAGATAATCTGCACCGGTTTCCTCTACAATCTCCCGGGCCGTCTCTACCTGGCTTTGGGAAATGCTGCCATCCCTCTCCAATGTATCCAGAGCAATGCCTACAATTTGAAAATCTCTGTCCTCGTATTCTACTGCCAAGTCTCCCAAATCAGGCATCTCCCGTAGACATGGCCCACAGAAAGTTGCCCAGATATTGACCATGGTCAGTTTTTTCTCAGCAAAAATCTCCTGGGTAACCTCATTGCCGTCCAAATCCTCCGCGGTAAAGTTCCCCAGTACCGGCTCCTGCTCCTCTTGGGACACCGAGGAAGAAACTGAGGTACTGTCTGAAGAGCCATCTGTAGCGGGCTGGGAAGAAGAACATCCTGCTAGCAGCAAAAGCGATAAGATTACACCCAAGACTCTAGCGGAAAACCATTTCATTCATATTCTCCTTATTGCGTATATTTCAGCTTAAAAAAGATGGGGGATCATCACTATGTATCCCCCACCATTGGGTTATTAACCCATAATATTCTTTTTAATCTGCTCCGCGGTCTGAACACCTACGGTCTGGGATGTCACTTTACCGTTTTTGAAAACTACCAGGGTGGGAACCGACATCACCCGGAATTTTCTCGCCAGGTCAATCTGTCCGTCGATGTCTACCTTGCCCACCTTAACAGTTCCAGCCAGTTCTTCTGCCAGCTGATCCACAATGGGAGAAAGCATCTTGCAGGGGCCACACCATGTGGCAAAAAAGTCTACCAGTACCGGCAGTTCCGACTGCAATACCTCTTTTTCAAAATTTTCTTTGGTTATTTCGACTACTGCCATATAAATCGCTCCTTTTAAGAATTTTCTTTGTAATAGGGAAATATTGCCTCTTTAACTGTAATTATAATTGTTACAGTTTATTTTGTCAAGAGAAATTTTACTGTACTTTTCCCCTATTATTATGCCGCCATTTTGTGGTTTCATGCCAAAATTCTTAATTGTGGCACAAATGAGAGAAATATAAAAATCCCCCAGGCAGTTTTATATCTCAGCCCGGGGGATTTTATTTTAGAATTTACCAGCGAAAAAACGGTTCCAATCTGTCGCCTATTTCTCGCTTCCAGCGCCGCAGTGCATTACTGTGCGGATGGCTCCAGTTGGGCATTCACCCACACAGGTTCCACAGTTGGTACATTTGGCAGGGTCGATAGACGCAAGGTTGTTGGCTACTGTAATTGCCTGGGAAGGACAGGCCTTTTCGCACTTTCTACAGCCAATACAACCCACCTTACAAGCCTTACGGGTCAGGGCGCCCTTCTGCTGGTTGGAGCAGCTGACATAAACCTGACTGGTAGCAGGCACAATGGTAATCAGATGGTTGGGACAAGCCTTGGCACACATGCCGCAGCCTACACAGGACTCGGGGTCCACAACGGCTACACCATTGATTACATGGATGGCATCGTAATTACAGGCCTTGACACAATCACCAAAGCCCATACAGGCATGGGGGCAGGTTCCGCGGCCACTGTAAAAAGTGCGGCAGGCACTACAAGTTTGAGGTCCCTCATAATCCATGGCATACTGGGTATTTTCGCAGGTACCGTTGCAGTGTACCAGGGCATATTGGGGAACTGCTTCCTCAAAGGCCACCCCCATAATGGCGCTGAGTTTTTGGGCCACTTCAGCGCCGCCCACCGGGCATTTGTTGATGGGGGTGTTGGGATCTTCGGCGATTTTAGCGGCATAGTCATCACAACCAGCAAAACCGCAGGCACCGCAGTTGGCACCAGGAAGTTCCGCCCGCAGAGCGGCCAACTTCTCATCTACCGGGACAGCCATAAACTTCGAAGCAACCGCAAGGATCACACCAGCAAGCACGCCTGTTCCGGCAACAATCAGAACGGGAACAATAAAAGCTTCCATTTTTTCAGACTCCTTATCTCGATTGATTCGTTATTTGAACAGGCCCTCTACCAAACCGCCAAATCCCATAAAGGACATGGAAACAATAGAGGCGGCAACCAGGGTGATGGGGATTCCCTTAAAGCACTCAGGAGTGTCAATGTTCTCCATACGGGAACGCACACCAGCAAAGAGAACCATAGCCAGCATAAAGCCCAATCCAGCGCCCAAAGCGTTTACCAGAGCAGGAATCAGATCATAACCCTCTTCCACATTGAGCACTGCTACACCCAGAACCGCACAGTTGGTGGTAATCAGGGGCAGGTATACACCCAGCGCTTTGTGCAAAGACGGGAGGGATTTTTTCAGGATAGTTTCTACCAGCTGTACCAACGCGGCGATAATCAAAATAAAGACAACCGTCTGAAGATATTCCAGTCCATTGGGGGCCAGCAAATAATTATAGATGGGATTGGTGGCCGCTGTAGCCATCAGCATAACAAAGATAACCGCGGCACTCATGCCTAAAGCGGAATCCAGCTTTTTGGAAACACCCAGGAAGGGGCAGATTCCCATAAATTTAACGAGAACAAAGTTCTCAACTAGGATCGCGCTAAACAGGATCGTCAACATCTCTTTCATAGATTAGCACTCCCCTTTCTCGGCTTTGCCGCAAATTCCAGCGGAAGGACAGCCAGCGCAGCTAAATTCTTTCTTTTTAATCGCTTTGCCCTTGGTCAGCTTGTTGACCAGAGCGATCAGGCAGCCAAAGACAAAGAATCCACCGGGAGCCAGTTTAAAGATCGAGATGGGGTCAAAGCTGTACAAGCTCATACCCAAAAGGGTACCAGAACCCAAAACCTCACGAATGACACCCATCATAAACAGAGCCAAAGTGAAACCAAGTCCCATACCCATGCCATCCAAGGCGGAGTCTACCACGCTGTTTTTGCTGGCGAACATCTCGGCACGACCCAAAATAATACAGTTTACAACAATCAAAGGCAAGAAAACACCTAACGATTTATCCAGATCGGAAGCGTAAGCTTTTACCAGATACTGTACAATGGTTACCAGACCAGCGATAACTACGATATAACAGGGAATACGGACCTTGTCAGGAATGACCTTTTTCAAGGCGGAAATCAAAATATTGGAGAAAATCAGAACGGCAGTAGCAGCAATACCCATGCCCAAACCATTAATGGCGGAACTGGTAACCGCCATGGTGGGACAAGTACCCAGAACCAGCACCAGAACCGGGTTTTCTTTGATAATGCCGTTGAGCAGAATGCTCAGTTTGCTTTTTTTATTCATCGATTCTATGCCCCTTTCACCACTTGAAGCGCGTGTTTCACCGCACTCTTAAAGCTGTAAGAGGTGACAGTAGCACCACTGACAATTTCTACATTGTCAACAGTGTTCTCTGTCGCGCCCACAAACAGACTGGTGTGTGCTTGCTCGCCAACCTTGGAACCATAGCCTTCGGTTTCCTCATTCTTGCCGAGGGCAACCTGAGCCACTGTTCCATCGTCGTTGACAATGACAATAACTTCATAGGGACCGCCAAAACCTTCGGTGGTCATAACCACACCGGTTACACCATCACCTTTAAGGGCATATTTGGCATCCTGAATACCTACAGCCTCATAGGTGCCATAGGCCTCCATCATAGACTGGAGCTGCAGCAAGGATACCGGCTCCTGGGCCTCTTTCACCTCAGGGAAAGCATCGATGGTTTTCTGCACCAGCTTCTGGAACGCATCGCTGGAAACAGTAGCACCCGCTACCTTTTCCACACCGGTGATATCAGAAAGTCCTACATATTTAGAGAGGTAATCAGTTGTGTTCAGCTTCATACCATACTCAGGAGTCTCATTGATCTGGGTGAACACAATACCGGCAATGGTGCCGTCGGTATTGAAGCCCACAGCAGCTACCATGTCGTCAGCAAAGCCAGGCTCCATGGTTACAACAATAAAGCCCTCTTCCCCTACTTTGTAGGATTCCAACTCTGTGTCCAGACGGACATACTCGCTAGCGGAGGGGAAGATCTCCTGTACCTGAGCCAAAGTCAGAGGATCCCGGGCAGGCTCCCCACCTGTACCCATGTCCACACCTGCTACAATACCATATACCTTATAAGCATTGGTCAGTGCGGTGATAAAGGCTCGGGAAGAAATGGTGGCGCCGGAAATAGTCTCGATGCCGCTCATATTGACATCCTTGCCTACAAACTGATCTGTAAAGGCAGGCTCGGTTACCTTGCTGCCCAAGCCCTGGGTTTCATTCTGCTCCAGAACCTGTACACCAGCCAAGGTACCATCATTTTTAATACCAGCCATTACTTTCATGGTGCCGCCGTAACCACGAGCGGAACCGGTAATAACATAACCGGAGTCATCGGTTGCCTTATAGCAGTCTACACCGCCTTCGGGCATCTCTTCCACTACAACTTCCTCAAAACCGGCAGCTCCAGGCAGCACAGCGATTCTTGCCTGGTTGGCAGCCTCAATGGCCTGCTGCTCAATAATGGGTTCGGTCAGGTTAAAGGTGAATACCAAAGCAACGGTTACAACCAGACAGATAACCGTAAGCACCAGAGGTGGAACTACAAAATCCTGAAAGGCGTTGTTCATTACTTCGCACCTCCCGCACCAAAGGGTTTCATTTTTGTAAAGTTATCAATATGAGGAGTCAAAATGTTCATCAGCAGAATGGCAAAAGAAGTGCCCTCAGGATAGGAGGCGTAGATACGGATCAGCATGGTCAGCAGACCGCATCCAATACCGAAAATCAGCTTGCCTTTATCTGTTACAGGGGAGGTAACATAGTCGGTAGCCATAAAGAAGGCGCCCAGCACCACGCCGCCAGCCAGCAGATGGAATACAGGGTCCTCACCTACCAGAACTGCAAACACCGCTACAGTACCCAGATAGGCCACAGGGATAATGGGGCTGATGATCCCTTTGAAAATCAGGAACAGGCCACCCACCAACAGAGCTGCGATACAGGTCTCACCCAGACATCCGCCTCTCTGGCCAATAAACATCTGCAGATAATCGGGAATCTGCTCCACCAGGCCGCTGGCGTTGAGAGCCAGAGGTGTGGCGCCAGAAACCAGCTCATACCCGCCGATGACCTTTTTGGGAATCAGCCAGTTGGTCATAGGCTGGGTAAAGGAAATCAGCAGCACAATACGGCCTACAATCGCCGGGTTGGCAAAGTTCTGGCCGATTCCGCCAAACAGCTGTTTGGCTACAATAATGGCAGCCAGACAACCAACTACCGCCATCCATGGGGGCAGTGTAGAGGGCAGGTTAAAGGCCAGCAGCAAGCCGGTAACCACCGCGCTGAAATCGGTGATGGTATTGGCTTTATGATTTGCCTTATCAAACAGATATTCCGCTGCTACACAGGTTACCACACAGGTAACCATAAGAATCAGTGCCTTGACGCCAAAAATTACAACCGAAGCTACAGCAGCCGGTGCCAGAGCCAAAAGAACGGTCTGCATAATGGAAGCTGTGGTCACTCGATCTCTTACATGAGGCGAAGGCGCAATTGTCAATTTATTTGTCACTGTTTTCACCCCTACTTTTTATTGCTTTCCATAACAAGTTTTTTCGCCAAACGGTTGGTGGCTACCAAGTTGCGCTTAGCGGGACAAACATAGGAACAACATCCACATTCCATGCACAGATTGACCTTGAGGCCCTTAAGAGCCTCTACATTTCCAGCCTTGAAAGCTTTTTCAATGGCGGCAGGCATCAAATCAAAAGGACAGGCGTTTACACATCTGGCACAGCGGATACAGGGGGTCTCCACAGGAGGTGCAGCCTCAGCTTCGGTGAAAGCCAGGATCGCGTTGTTGTTCTTCAGCACCGGGAACTTCATATCATAGATGGCAATTCCCATCATAGGGCCACCCATAATAACTTTTTTGGGCTCGCTTTTAAAGCCGCCGCAGAACTCCAACACATCCCCAAAAGCGGTACCGATAGGCACCAGAACATTCTTGGGCTCGGCCACAGCGCCGCCGTCCACAGTCAGGCGTTTCTGAATCAGCGGCACACCAGTTTTCATATAACCGGCAATAAAGGCCACTGTGGAAACGTTCATCACAATGCATCCCACATCGCTGGGCAGCTTGCCTTCAGGCACAACCCGGCCAGTGGTCTCATAAATGAGCACCTTCTCACCGCCCTGTGGGTACTGGGATTTCAAGGTGGCGACAGAAACTCCCTCCATAGAGGACACTGCCTGCTGCATGGTTTCAATGGCCTTGGGTTTATTGTCCTCAATGCCAATGATTACCTGTTTGAGGTTCAGGTATTTGCGAACCAGCGAAAGGCCTTCCACCACAGCCTCAGTCTCTTCCATCATGGTACGGTAGTCAGCTGTGATATAGGGCTCACACTCTGCTGCGTTGATAATTAAAGTGTCAACCTCATCCAGATTTTTGGGAGCCAACTTTACATGGGTAGGAAATCCCGCTCCACCCAGTCCCACCAGACCGGATGCCCGGATGGCGGCAACAAATTCCTGATGGTTGGTCACCACTGGCGGCGCGATAGACTCATCCATTTCCTGAAGTTTATCTGTCTCAATCACAACGGCTTTGTTTTTCTCACCGCTGGGAGAGATAAACTCATCAATGGCAACAACCTTACCGGACACACTGGAGTGGATGGGTGCGCCGATAAAAGCGGTAGTATCACCAATCAGCTGGCCAACCTTTACCAGGTCGGTCAATTTCACAGTGGGGTCGCATTCCTTACCCATGTGCTGCTTCATCGGTATCACTACCTTGTCGGGAACCGGCATGACAACGGTCTCTTGCTCCATTGTGTTTTTACAATGTTTGACCTTTACGCCGTTCAAAGATTTTGAAAAAAGCTTTGACACGATAGTACTCCTCCTGTACAGAAGTTTGATGTTTGATTGTCTCTGGAACCTAAGGTGACTACTCCTTGACGCTTCTTTCCCCCTGAAACGACCATCCAAATTTCCCCAGCGACAACAAATATGGCTGTGATAACAAACAAGATCCATGCCGCCCTCACAGGTGGCATGAGCTCCTATTCCCTATCAATATCCCTATCCAGGGACAGGTTCAATTTATTCATATAAGGCAGCAAAATCCGCAACAGCATACCGGTAACTGTACCCATAAGCAATCCGGACGCCACCATTATAGGCAGATAATAAAAGATTTTTTCCGACCCGATAATCCACCGGGCCATAAATAGCTGACCTAAATTATGAAACACACCGCCTGCCACACTGATCATCAAATAGCTGACCATCTTACGTGGCAGAGCCATGAGCAGCAGCATCACAACAACAGAGCAAAGGCCACCTGTCAAACTCATAGCCGCCGCTACCGCCCCTCTTGTAAGCAGGACAAACAATCCTTTCAGCACAGCCAATGTAAAAGCAGGGCGGCTGCCCAAAAAGAAGAGGCAATACATGGTGACCACATTGGAAAGCCCCAATTTAATCCCCGGCGGCAGTGCTATCATAGCCGACAAAGCGCTTTCAAAAAAGCTCAGCACCATTGCCAGGGCAAACAGCAGCCCCAGAAAGGCAACCTGTCTGGCTTTACCTGTTTGATTGATTCCCATGAAACAGCTCCTATTGATGGAAAGTATATCCCTCAGCCTGTTGATTGGGCTGGAAATTGCCATTGAGACCTGAGGACCAGTACACATTCAAGTCGCTGTCCACTACAATCAGCTGATAGCGGTCATCTTCCAGATGCTTGAGGGTCTCCTCCCGTCCCAGGACAAAGAAGGTTGTGGAAAGGAAATCTGCCAAAGCGCCATCCTCTGAAATCACCGATACCGAAATCAGACCGCCGTCGGCAGGATATCCGGTACGGGGGTCCAGAAGATGGTGATACCGGACGCCATCCTCCTCAAAATATCTTTCATAGTCACCACTGGTGGCCATGGTTTTTCCCTCCAGGCTGACTGTACCGATATATTCGGTGGCGTCACCCCGGGGATCTCTAACTCCAAAATAAAAGGGATTCCCATCCGGTTTTTGACCAATTACCATCAGGTTTCCGCCCAGGGAGACATACCCGGAGGTGATCCCCTCTTCCAAAGCTAACTGACGGATTTGGTCACAGGCCCAGCCCTTGGCGATGGCACCCAAATCCACAGCCATACCCTCCCGGAGAAGCATAGCCGAAGAATTGGTCTCATCCAAAAGCAGGTCCTCCCAATTTATCAACTCCAGATCTTTCTGGATCTCCTCTTGGGAAGGAACCTTGGGATTCAGGCCGGTGATGTCCCAGCTTTCCACCAATGGGCCAATGGTTAAATCAAAGGCGCCCTGAGAAGCTCCGGACAGCTCTTTGGCTCTGCTGAGCAATCCAAAAACTTCAGGTGAAAGGGCAACATATTCTTTCCCAGCCTTCTGATTGAGCAAAGCAATATCAGAATTGGAAATATGCATGGATATTTCCTGCTCGATCTCTGTGACAAAAGCAGTAACCCGATCATAGGTTTTTTGTCCCTTGGAACCAAACCACTTTTGATCAATAAAGGTATTCATAGCAAATGTAGTACCAGAAACAAACCGCAGCCTCGCCTGATTATTTTGATATAGGGTAACAGCACCTGCGGCGGCAACCGCCAATGTCAGGAGGGACCATATCCAGCGTCTGTTCATAAATTCCCTCCTTTATGAAATGCAACACTGTACTTGGACAAAAGAATTCTATATATGACAGAGTTTTGAAAGCAAAATCTGTTGAAAATGACTATTTTTTGCTGAAAAAATAAAAAATCCAGCAAAATTCATAAGGTATCAATTTATTATTTTAAACATTTTTTAAATAAATGTCAACAAAATGCAGGAGCTGCTTAAAAATCCAATAACCTTTTTGCCGTTTTCTCTAATAGAACCAGATCTACCACTCCAAGATACGTAAAAAATTACAAAGCATTTTTAGTATTGACAAAAAACACCACTCAAAAGCAAAAAAGCGGAGGAAATCCTCCGCTTTTCCTTATTTCCTATTATTCATGATGGTCACAGCCACAGTCGCAGCCCTCAGCTTCATCCTCATCAAAGGTGAATTCCAACAGCTCATTGCAGTTGGGGCAGTTCATCTGGCCTTCGTTGAGCATATCCTCGTTGACGCAAATGACATCTCCACAGGTGGGACACTGCACCTCGTACAGCTCCTCATCCTCCAGCTCTTCATCTTCGTCCTCGTCGTCTTCATCCTCATCGTCCAGGTCGCCGTAGTAATCCTCTTCCAGGCCATCAAGGTCCTCGTCGATCATATCTACCTGGTCGCACAGCTCAGCGAAACCATCTTCCAGATCGGCTACCGAAAAGGCAATATCATCCAGCACATCAATGATGGCTTTGATCATTTTGCCCTCTTTCTGAGACTCATCAATTCCCAGGCCCTCACAAAGCCCCTTCAGATAGGAAACCTTCTCTGTAATTGTCATGTTACATTCCTCCTCTACAGCCTGACTTTTATGTTGGGACGCCAGTGGCGTCTTTCCCATCCAACAGAAAACTTAAGCACGCTCCATGTACTCACCGGTACGGGTATCCACACGAATCATATCGCCCTCATTGATAAACAGAGGAACCTTGATCTCGGCGCCGGTCTCCAGGGTGGCGGGCTTGGTGGCGTTGGTAGCGGTATCGCCCTTAAAGCCAGGATCGGTCTTTACAACCTGCAGCTCAATGAAGAAAGGAGGCTCTACACCAAATACAACGCCTTTATAAGAAAGCACCTTTACATCAGTGTTCTCTTTTACAAACTTGAAGTTATCCCCCAGCTTGTCCGCATTGATGGGCACATTTTCATAGGTTTCGTTGTCCATGAAATAATACAGGTCTCCATCGTTGTAGAGATACTGCATATCTTTTCTCTCAATGAAAGCGGTGGGGAATTTCTCGGTGGGGCTGAAAGTACGCTCTACCACAGCGCCAGAAATTACGTTGCGGATTTTGGTACGTACAAAAGCAGCGCCTTTACCGGGTTTTACATGCTGAAACTCAATAATCTGATATACGTTACCGTCCATATCGAAGGTAACGCCATTTCTAAAATCGCCTGCAGAAATCATATTGAACCTCCAAAAGTAAAAGAATTGCGCGGTTTAACAGTATAAGTTTACCAATAATCCCTTCCATTTGCAAGACAATTGCTAAATTTTATGGGAAAATAATGACAGAATTACAGTATTTGATAAGGGTAAAACTATTTTCCCCCATATTGCCGGTAGATTTGCCGCATTTGGGCGGCGTCTTCCGCCTGGGTACCCGCCGATTCACAGATAAACACCGGCTGATAGCCTCTCTGTACAATCAAATTGGCCAGAGGCTCAAACTCCGGGCCATAGACGGTATCGGCAAAGGTGAGATGAGCCTTTTCTCCACCTTTGAGGGTATACTCTATTTTGGAGAAATGGGAGTGAAATATACGGGCCCGATCGATGCCAATGGCATTTTCTACCGCGTCCAGAATAGCGCGATAGTCCTCCCCACCCTGGATACCTCCAAAGGTACGGGCATTGAGATGGCCAAAATCAATACAGGGCAGCATCCGCTCATCCAGCTGGCAGAGGGCCAACACCTCTTCCAGCGTCCCCAGCTGCCCCACCTTACCCATGGTTTCAGGGCAGAGGATCACCTCTCCATATCCATTTTCATCCAAGGCGGCAATGGCTTTTTTCATAGTATCAAGGGCCAGTTCCAATGCCTGGGCCCGGGTCATCTTACCACAGGAGCCCGAATGGACCACCACCCGCTGCCCTCCCATATCCTGTACCGCTCGGGCAGATTCCAGAATATACCGGATACTTCCCAGACGTTTTTCCTCTTCGGTACTGGACAGGGAAATATAGTAGGGAGCATGCAGGGAAAGGGCAATATCCCGCTGCCGGGCTTCCTCCCCCAACTGGGCGGCGCTGGCAGTGGAGATACGCACACCCCGGCCGCACTGGTACTCAAAGGCATTGAGCCCCATCTTCTCCAGATATTCCGGCACCTGACTGGATGTTTTATACCCCATCTGGGTAAAGCTTTCTGAATTGCCGGCCGGTCCAAATCGTGTCATGGTCCACTTCCTCCCACCTTGTTATCTTTTGCTGTTTTTATCCAAAGATACAGGCCCTATGGATTTTTGGGCCGGTAGCCAATCAGCACAACCCGTTCCAGCTTGCGCTTGAAGCGAATAAAGGCTTTGGTCTCGGGACCCAGGGGCTGTACCAAAATGGTTTTGGCCCCAAAGAGATTGCCTCCCAGGATATCGGTGAAAATCTGATCCCCCACCACCCCAATCTCCCCAGGAGACAGAGCCAGCTGCCGGGCAGCCTGGCGAAATCCCTTGGACAGGGGTTTGGCTCCATCCGCCACAAAATCCAGCCCTAAAATTTTGGCAAAGGGCTCTACCCGGGCGGGGTGATTGTTGGACACAATCAGCATGGGAATACCTGTAGCTTTCATCTCACAGAGCCACTGGGCAATATCCGGAAAAGGCTGAGGGTTGTCATGGGTAGTCAGGGTGTTGTCCACATCCAAAACCAGGCCCCGCACACCGATGGAGTCCAGAAACTCCGGGGTGAGGCCAGTTACCCTTCCAACAGAAAAAGCGGGATAAAACAGAGCCATAGACTCCTCCTGGCAGGTATTTTGGTGAATAAAAATGAAAAAGCGAGCGTAATCGCCCGCTTTCGTCATTTTAAATTGTGTAAGCCTACTTATTTAAACTTACGCTTACGAGCAGCTTCGGATTTTTTCTTCCGTTTTACGGAAGGTTTTTCGTAGTGCTCTCTCTTGCGCACTTCAGCCAGCACACCGGATTTGGCGCACTGTCTCTTAAAGCGTCTGAGGGCGCTCTCCAAAGACTCATTATCCTTGATACGAATTTCCGACATTTCCAATTTCCCTCCCCACGCCACGCGGCAGGAGTTTTATAATCCAATAATGGATAACATGTAGTATTATACAATGGAACTTACTAAAATGTCAAGCGCAACAACCGTATTTTTCATAGGTCCTATTTGCAGACAATATTAGCCAGCTTTCCAGGTACATAAATTTCTTTCACCAGTGTTTTGCCCTCCAGCAAAGGAGCAATCTCCGCGCTGGCTTTCACCGCGGCAAGCACCTCCTGAGAAGAAGCCTCGGTGGAGACCATCATTCTGGCCTTGATTTTGCCGTTGACCTGGACAGCGATTTCCACCTGAGCATCCTTGCACTTCTCAGGGTCGAAGGTCACCCACTTCTGCTGGCTCACCATACCCTCAAAGCCGCACTGCTCCCAAAGCTCCTCGGTAATATGGGGGGCGAAGGGGTTAACCATAATCAGCAGGGCCTTGTACTCAGCGTGGTTGATGGCGCCCTTGTCACCAATCTCATTGAGCAGGGTCATCAAAGCGGCGATGGCCGTATTAAACTTCATGGCCTCAATGTCCTCGCTGACCTTTTTGATGCATTTATGGAAGGCAGTTTCCAGTTCAGGGGTATAGCTGTCCCCCTCCACCAGAATATCGGCAAGGTTCCAGATCCGCTCTAGGAATCGTTTACAGCCCCGGATGGCAGCTGTATTCCAGGGAGCGCTCTTTTCAAAGTCGCCAATAAACATCTCGTAGAGACGCAGTGTGTCTGCGCCATATTCCCGGATGATGTCATCTGGGTTGACCACATTGCCCCGGCTCTTGGACATCTTCTCTCCATTTTCGCCCAGGATCATGCCATGGCTGGTCCGTTTGGCGTAGGGCTCGGGTGTGCTGACCACACCGATGTCATAGAGGAACTTGTGCCAGAAACGGGAGTAGAGCAGGTGGAGGGTGGTGTGCTCCATACCGCCGTTGTACCAATCCACCGGCAGCCAGTAATCCAGGGCCTCCTTGGAGGCGATACCGGTTTCGCAGTGGGGATCACAGTACCGCAGGAAGTACCAGGAGGAACCAGCCCACTGAGGCATGGTATCGGTCTCTCTCTTGGCTGGACGGCCGCAGATGGGACAGGTCACATTGACCCAGCTGTCCATCTTGGCCAGAGGGGATTCGCCGGTATCGGTGGGCTCGTAGCTCTCTACCTCCGGCAGGGTCAGCGGCAGGTCCTTCTCCTCCAGAGGAACATAGCCGCAGTGATCGCAGATGATGATGGGAATGGGCTCTCCCCAGTATCTCTGACGAGAGAACACCCAGTCACGCAGCTTGTAGTTGACCTTGGGATGACCTTTGCCATTGTCGTGGAGCCACTGGGTAATCTTCTCCTTGGCCTCCTCTACGCTCAGGCCGTTGAGCATGCCGGAGTTGACCATGATACCGGTATCACAGTCGGTATAGGCTTCCTCTTCCACATTGCCGCCCTTGACCACTTCCACAATGGGCAGGCCAAACTTCTTGGCGAACTCCCAGTCCCGGGTATCGTGGCCGGGTACCGCCATAATGGCGCCAGTACCATAGGTCATCAGCACATAGTCAGAGATAAAAATGGGAATTTCCTCATTGGTGACAGGGTTGATGCCCCGTACCCCCTGGATGCAGACGCCAGTCTTGTCCTTGGCCACTTCTGAACGCTCAAAGTCGCTCTTTTTGGCAGCCTCCTCCTGGTAGGCCCGGATTTCATCCATATTGGAGATCCGATCAGCCCATTTTTCCAGGTAGGGGTGCTCGGGGGAGATAACCATATAGGTTGCACCATACAAAGTGTCGGGGCGGGTGGAATAAACGGTCAGAACATCCCCGGCGGTGGTGGCAAAATCGATCTCGGCACCGGTAGAACGTCCAATCCAGTTGATCTGGGAGGTCTTGACACGGTCTATGTAGTTGACAGTGTCAAGATCATCAATGAGGCGCTGGGCATACTGGGTAATTTTCAGCATCCACTGGCTTTTCACCTTGTGGACAACCGGGCTGCCGCACCGCTCGCAGACGCCCCCTACCACCTCTTCATTGGCCAGTACACATTTACAGGAGGTGCACCAGTTGACCGACATCTCCTTTTTATAGGCCAGCCCATGTTTAAAGAGCTGAAGGAAAATCCACTGGGTCCACTTATAGTAGTTGGGATCAGTGGTGTTGATCTCTCTGGTCCAGTCAAAGGAGAGGCCCAGGCTTTTCAGCTGTTCCTTAAACCGGGCTACATTCTTCTGGGTAACAATCTCAGGGTGAATGTGGTTTTTAATGGCGAAGTTTTCAGTGGGCAGGCCAAAGGCGTCCCAACCCATGGGATAGAGTACATTGTACCCCTCCATCCGCCGTTTTCTGGCTACAATGTCCAAAGCGGTATAGGAGCGGGGATGTCCCACATGAAGTCCCTGGCCAGAGGGATAGGGGAATTCTACCAAAGGATAAAACTTTGGCTTGGAATAGTCATTACTGGCCGCAAAGGTATTGTTTTCCTCCCAGATTTTTTGCCACTTTTTTTCTACGCTCGCAAAATCGTATTTCACTGTCAACATCCTCTCACCGGAACAGAACTCCGGATGGTATTTTCATACAGAACAGGCTTTTCCGTATTCTTCAGCCCTCAAACTTCTTTTACACACAATTTAGTCTCCGGTCACCAAACCGGTTAAATCCACCCGGGGGGCGTCAGCCCAAAGGCGCTCCAAAGAGTAGAACTCTCTGGTCTCCTGCAAAAAAATATGAACAATTACTTCATAATAATCCAGCAAAATCCAGTTGGCGGACTGATAGCCCTCCAGACGTTTGGGCTGCAGCCCCAATTTGGAAAGCTGCTCATCCACCTCATCGGCCAGCGCCTTGACCTGGGTGGTGCTGGAGCCGGAAGCCACTACAAAGTAGTCGCCTATGGTGGTTATCCCCCCAATGTTGAGCAGGGCAATATCCATTCCTTTTTTGCTGTCCAATGCTTTTACCGCGGCTTTTGCTGTTTCAAGTGATGTCACTGGGTGTACAACCTCCTTTAAGGTATCAAAATATCCCACTGAGGCCGCCGCATAGGCGGATCCTGAGATGACTGCTGTTGTGACGAAGATGGTGTATCCTCCTGAAAGGGTGGGAAATCCTCCCACTGAGCCTCTGATGAACTCTCCTCCTGAGGCGGCTGTTCCTGGGGCTCGGAGCTCTCTGGCTGTACAGGTATAGGCACCTGCCGCAACCCCAAAGCATCTGCTTCCACCGATTGATCCAATGGACGGAACCAGGTGTTGAGCAGCTCGGCCGCAGCTTCCCGGTCAGCCTCATAGACCGAATAGCTGCCATATTGTTTCCCCGTCCCCTCCAGCAGAAAGAACTCCATCTGAAACTGTTGTTTATTATAAATATCATTGGCCAGCTGATAAAGGGTGGCCAACGGAAGATTGGTGTCACAATACCGATAGTTTTTGCTGATAATGCGGAAGGCTGCCAGCCTGCCCTGGGATTTCATCTGTTCCACTGCCGCCTGCAAAAAAAGCTTCTGCATATCAATTCGGCCCAGATCCCCCATGGCGTAACCTTTCCGGTAACGAATCAGCCACTCGGCCTGCTCTCCGCTCAGGGTCTGCCATCCAGGCTCAATCACCTGGCCGGGCAGATACTCCACACGAACCGGGACATCCATGGAAACCCCTCCCATGGCGTCCACCACCTTGCGCACCCCTTCCAAAGTGATAGTGGCATAGTAGTCGATAGAGAGAACCAGCTGATCCTCCAAAAGCTCCCGCAGGGCGGTAATACCGTCCTTGCCGTCTCCTGGATGGCCATAGACAGTGTTGATTTTTCCTGTGGGATAGCCAGTCCCAATAAAGGTATCCCGGGGAATCTGTAAAATCCACAACTTCTGGGCGGACACATCATACCGGCCCAGTAAAATCACGTCGGTGAGCATCTGGGTCTCGTCAATGCCGCAAAAGAGCAGGTTTATGGACTGCTCCTCCACCGGACCAATGATCTCATCCCAATCAGGCTGGGAAGATTCATTTTCTTCTCCAGAGGATTGTGTATTTCCAGGAGAACCCCAGATAGCCATACCGGCACAGACCAGGCCAATGGATAAAACTACAGATAGGATTAGTATACGCCAATTTGATAAGGGATTCAATTATTTCCACCTCCAAAAAGGAAGATTTCTGCCTGTTTTGGAGATAAAAATGTCAAATCTTAAAAGGCCACTCCATATTGACGGCACATATCCATGGTATCCAATGTCAAAGGCGTGCCGCTCTGCCGCAGATTTTTTACTGTAAACACAAGACTTTCCTTGATGGCCTCATCCATAGAATGACAGGCCAGCTGGCGCATCTGTTCCACATCCGGGTAATCCCGATCCTCCGAAACCAAGTCGGCCAGATAGATCACCTTTTCTAGCAAGGACATGTTGGCCCGACCGGTGGTGTGGTAGCGCACTGCGTTTAGTATTTCAAGATTTTGAATATTTAATACATCCCGCAGATAGCCGGGAGCGGCCATGGAATGCCACAACTGAGGCATTTGGAAAAGAATTTTCTCGGAAATGATAGCATACTTTTGGGCCCATTGCAACTGCTCCTCCCCGGTCATATTTTTACAGACATCGTGGAGTAAACCCGCCACATAGGCCAACTGGGTAGAGGCACCATAGCGGCGGGCCAAACCCACCGCCTCCTTTGCTACGCAGATGGAGTGGTGATACCGACGGGGCTTGAGCAACACCTCAATGGTCTGATTGTACCGGCTCAAGTCCCAGGGATACTGATCCGCCTGACATCCATAGAGCCCGTTCTGACCAATATAGTCATAAACCTGGGGGTCCACCAGGCGGGCGGTGTCTCCCCCCTGGGAAATGGCCCCTCGGATTCTGGTAGAAGATACCGCTATGGGTTTCAGGTCCAGAATTTCTGTTTTTGCTCCTTTGGCGGCCAGCTGGGCAGCATACCGGCGAAGCCCCTCACTTTCACCGGGGCTTCTGGCACCAGCGCAGATCACCGCCATAGACAGGATTTCATCGGCGTCGTGCCATTGCTCAATGGTGAGGAACATATCCCCGCCCATCAGCAGATAAAAAGTATCCTGTGGGTACTGGCGGCGCAGCTGCCGCAGGGTATCCACCGTATAGCTGCTCCCCTGGCGGCGCAGCTCCAGGTCGCTTACCTCCACCTGAGGCATCCCTTTGACGGCGATGCGGCACATATTGAACCGATGCTCCCCAGAGGCCAGCTGCTGAGCCGGCTTGTGGGGCGGCTGGTTAGTGGGAATCAGCAGTACCCGGTCCAGCCGGAGCTGTTCCAAATACTCCCCCAGCAGGTGGATGTGTCCATTGTGAATGGGGTTGAAAGTTCCCCCAAAAATACCCAGTTTCAAAAAGGTTGCCCCCTATCAGTCCAGGACGATGCAATCGGCTTTCTTTGGGTTGTGCCGGTAGAGCACTGCCCGGGTTCCAATCACCTGTACCACCTGGCTGTCAGTTGCCTGGGCCAGCAGGGTGGCGGTGTCCCGCACCGAGTCGGGCGCTGTTTCCAGCACCCGGATTTTGATGAGCTCCCGGGCGGTGAGGGCATCATCTACCTGGCGGATCAGTGTTTCGCCGATTCCACCCTTGCCCACCTGCAAAATTGTCTCTATAGGATTGGCCAAAGCTTTCAGCTTGGCTCTCTGTTTACTTGTCAACATCATTTGGTATCTCCTGTCCTGCCCTCTATGGGCGGTTTAAAATTTCCGGCAAAGCCTGGGCAAAAGCCCGCAGCGCCTTGCCACGATGGCTGCAGGCGTCCTTCTGCTCATCTGTCAGGGAAGAAAAGCTCTCCTCTCCCACATAAAAGATGGGATCATACCCGAAGCCCCGTTCCCCCTTGCACTGGTAACCAATAGTTCCAGGACAGATGCCCTCGAAGCCATACCCCCGGCCCTTCTCGTCTACAAAGTAGATGACACAGGCAAACTGGGCGGTTCTTTTCTCTGGTGGGCAGTCCTTAAGCTCCTCCAAAAGCATAGCGATCTTTTGGGGGTAAGGCAGGTCTTCCCCGCCATAACGGGCAGAATATACACCCGGACGGCCTCCCAGAGCGTCTACACAGAGGCCGGAGTCATCTGCTACAACCGCCTTGCCGGTGAGGGCGTGGATGGCCTCTGCCTTGATTTTGGCGTTGTCGTAAAAGGTCTCGCCGTTTTCCTCAATATCCAGATGGATGTCCAAATCCTCCATCCCCACAACCTGAATATCCATTGGGGCCAGAATCCGGGAAAATTCCCGCAGCTTTCCCTTATTTTTAGTGGCTACTATGATTTCCATTGGTGTCTCTCCTCTCCGTCCTCAAACAGGGCATCTACAAACTCCTGGGGATCAAAGGGACGCAGGTCGTCAATTTGCTCCCCCACCCCAATGTATTTGATGGGAATATCCAGTTCCTGTTTGATACCGATAATGACACCACCTCTGGCGGTGCCATCCAGCTTGGTCAGCACAATGCCGGT
>CALXEL010000115.1 GCA_944387315.1 uncultured Clostridia bacterium | reverse complement strand
ATGATCCTACCATTTTGAAACAATGTACCGAGGTCAAGCGATTGCTCATTGCTTCCATCAACACAGCGAAAAAGAATCAGGTATAAGGGTATCTATATTGTTGTGATATTTAAAAAATCCCGAATGCGACAGCGTTCGGGATTTTTACTTATTACTTCTTCACTATTCACTTTTCACTAGCCCTGAATGCAGCTGTATTTGGGGCGTTTTGTATTCCTTGTGTACATCTGGGGTACTGTCATCAAATAGACGTAATGATTTCATGACAGTTTCTCCAATCGCCCCTGGTCGATGCGGAACAGGTGGTCGGATAGAATGCGGATATCCTCCTGGTTGTGGCTGGCCAGCAGGACGATGGCCCCCCGGGCCTTTTCTTCTAAAATTAAGTCCCGGATTTTTCGAACACCGTCGTCGTCCAAGCCATTGGTGGGCTCGTCCAGCATGAGCACATCGGGCTTTTCCATGATTGCTTGGGCAATGGCCAGCCGCTGCTTCATGCCCAGGGAGTACTTACGGTAGGTGCGTTTGTCGTCAGGGTCCAGGCCCACCCGCTCGATGGCGGTTCGGATGTCCGCCTCCCCCGCCCGGCGGGTGAGCCCTGCCAGATAGCGCAGATTCTCCACCCCGGTGAGGTTGGGGTACATCCCCACGTGCTCCAGCACGATACCCAGGCTGGGCAGGACGGAAAAATCCCGGTGGAGTACCTGCCCATCCAGGCTGACGGTGCCCTGGGTCAGCTTCATTAGACCTGACAGGGCCCGGAACAGCATGGTCTTGCCGCTGCCGTTGCGGCCCACAAAGCCGTAGACGGTGCCGCCCTCCAAGGTGAGGTTTACATCCTGAAGAATAGGGGCGTTGCGAATGGTTTTGCAAACGTGTTCGGCCGTTAATGTCATAGTGATTACCCTCCATCCGTATCTGAAATGAGTAGGTCGTGACGCTGTACCAGAATACCGCCGACTATGGCCATTGCTGCGGCAGCTGCCAGCACCAACACCAAGGAATCTTCCCAATAGATACCGCTGCCAGCCGGAAGAAATCGGCTGGTCTGCCAGTTGAGGATGAGACAGGTCACCGGGTTGACCCGTTTTACCACCAGAGCCAGGTCAGGGTTTTCTTCCAGACGAGTTAAAACCGCCAGAGTGCTAATACATGCCACCTGAACCCCAGCCAGGGCGGCAAAGGCGGTGGAACTGCCTACATAGATAGCCAACAGATTGACACCCAAGGTGAAGGCGAAGGTCCACAGGCTCCAGATCAGCAGGTGACAGACCAGTACAGGCAGCCCGTGGGCTACATCTGTAATGGTCCAGCGCATTGCCGCCAGGGCAATGGCAGCGGCCAGAATGAGAGCCTGATAGAGAAGGGTATGCAGGGCCAGCAGGGCGCACTCCTTACGGTACCACTTCAGACGATTGGGCATTCGGGAGAAGATATACACACTAGCGGTACAGTAATGGCGGTAGAAGGAAATGCCTGCCAAGGCTTGAAAGACCAGAAAAGGGAGGAGCCGGAGGGTGAAGGAGAGCAGTTCACTCATATTGGGCGCTAAGGGGAAGTCTCCCCGGGACCCACTGAGCTGCTCTACCAGGGAAGACAATGTGGTGACTCCTCCATATGGGTTCATGTAGGACCAGGATAGCCACAGCCCAAATACGAGGGCGGCGGGGAACATCCAGAGATTCTGTTTCCATCTCACTGAAACCAGTCCTTTCTGGTGGTGCCCATATCATTTGCAAAAGAACAGAATGTCTCTGTGCTTTTGTAAATGGTATGGGGGAATTTTCAAACCCGCACCCCAGAAAGGGTGGCTGGGGTGCGGGTTTGTATGCAGGTCAGCAAGTTAGTTTCCCTTTGGATACTGAGCCAATAGGGCGTGCTTGGCCTCCACTAATGCATCCATGACAGTCTGGCTTTCTGCGAAAAACTCTTGATTGGACACCTCACGATAGGGAACGGTGATGTCTAAAGGCTGGCCGGGAGGCGTTTCTACATGGGTATCTAAATCATTGTAGCAAAAGATGGGGTCGATATGGATCCCGCTTCGTAGCTGGAATACAGGCAGAGGCTCAAAACCATCGACAATTTCCACCTGGTGGGAGAGAAAAACCAGATACTCCTGGCCTTGTTTAGGGGCATTGACAAAGTAGAATACCATTTGTTGGTATACCTCGTCGATGATGGCGCTCCATGTGCCGCTGGCGATCCAAATTTCATCCCCTGCCTTCAAATCATCCCCGGCATACACCTCCTCAACGAGAAAGCGTTGTTTTCCGGCGTAAAACATGGGGATCAAATCAGATGTGGGGGTAACTCGGAGAATAATGGGGGATTGGGGCAGCTCCTGCTGCATATTTTGCAACACGATGTCGCATCCGTCCTGGCTCAGCGTTGCCACCTGCAATTGATCCATATAGTCGGGGTTGGCTGTAGTTTCGGGGTAACTTAAGTGGTTGGCTGCCCCGAATACGCCAAATCCTACGACTGCCAGAAGCAAGATCAGGGAGAATATGCGTTGTGGTTTCATGTCAATTCCTCCAAGCTTTTTCAGAAGCTCGCAGGGTGCCCAGAATCACAAA
>CALXEL010000114.1 GCA_944387315.1 uncultured Clostridia bacterium | reverse complement strand
GTCCCCAGAGGGGAAAACCCCTTTGACTGGGGCGGGAATCGGCCCCAGGAGAAATACGCTTTTACCCTGACTTTTGACAGCCAGGTGGTCTACACCATCCGGCTGTATGAGGGGGAGCGGATCTCGGTTTCCTCCTCGGATATGGAGGAGACCCAGGGGTACCTGCTGCTGGGGAGCGGGCAGGGGGATCAGCTGATTGCCTGGATGGAAAAACAGGACAGGTGAAATTGGCTTTTTTTAAAAATTTGCTGTAATTTAAAAGAAACTATGGTACAATGAATCCAAGAGGCCCGGCTTCTTATCTGGCCGGGCTTTTCTGTCTTTGTCCTATCACAGAATAAGGAGTGATTGTGTCTATGTGGACTCGTGCTCAGCTTAAGGCAGGCGCCAAACAGGTGCTGCGCCGCAGTTATTGGATTTGCTTTGTGGTTTGCCTCATTGCCATGTTTTTGGGGGGAAGCAGCCCATCGGGAGGTGGGGTTAACTTTACCCTGTCTTTAAATGAGCTGCCCGACCTGTTCTCTCACAACGAAACCTACTACTATTCTACTCAGCCAGTGGAGCCCTCTCTGGTGGATTACCTGAACCCTGTGGCTCTTTTGGCCATGGGATGGGCCGCTACCATTGTGCTGGCCATTATGGCGGTGGGTGTGCTGTTTAACTTCTTTGTTTCCAGCCCCATCGAGGTGGGAAAATCCCGCTTCTTTATCACCACCCGCAACCGGTACGCGGATATTGGTATGATGTTTTCTCCCTTCCGGTCAGGTGAGTACCTGAGCATTGTAAAGACCATGGCTCTCCAAAAGGTGTATATCTTCCTGTGGAGCCTGTTGCTGGTGATTCCCGGTATCATCAAGAGCTATGCCTACTGTATGGTGCCTTACATATTGGCTGAAAACCCCAATATTGGTGTTAAACGTGCTTTGGAACTGTCTGAAGCCATGACCCGGGGAGAGAAGTGGAACATTTTTGTGCTGGACCTCTCCTTTTTTGGTTGGCAGATTCTGGGAGCCATTACCTGTGGCATCGGCCTGTTCTTCCTGGCTCCCTATATTGAGGCCACCTACACCGAGCTGTACGGTGTGCTGCGGTACCGGGCTATCTCTATGGGGCTCTGTCACCCCGCTGAGTTAGGGGAGAACCCCTATCCCAATATGTAAAACTGCCAGGAGGATGGAATGAAGCAGGAAAAAATCGAGAGAATCAACGCCTTGGCCCGGAAATCCCGGACTGAGGGGCTGACCCCCGAGGAAAAACTGGAACAGCAGATGTTGCGCCAGGAGTATATTTCCGCTTTCCGGGCCAGTATGATCCAGGCCCTGGATCGGGTGGAAATTGTAGAGGAGGACGGCAGGGTCCGGCCTCTGCGTCCTAAAAATTTTGGTTTGCCCCTCTCCTGAGATTGAGGCGAACCTGGTGGTAACACCATAAAAAATACACCCTCAACAAGGAAGAAATTTCCCGGTTGGGGGTGTTTTTGTATACGAAAAAGGGTTGGGTATCAGGGTTCCCGGTGGTCGGCAGGCTGTTCTTCCAGCCATTTGAGAATCCATTTTTCCAGTTTGGGTTCCTCCTCCCGGGGATTTTCCTCCCCACTGGGTTCCAGTCCCAGCCGGCGGGCAATGTCCAGGTAGTATTCCCCCAGAGGCCCGGTATATCCCTCTTTAAAGGGCTTGTGTTTCCCACAGTAGTGGATGACCGAGGTGTACTGTTCCAGCCATTGGGTGTCAATCCGGTATTTGGCCGGCAGGTTGGAGAGCAGCCCAAAATAGCGGGCGTCAAAATTGTAGAGCAGGGGGCTGACAATGGTGGTGCGGTCTCCGTACAGCAGGTTGAGGATGTCCTGGTCAGGTAACTTGAGGGTATCTCCCTGCTGGGCAATCAGGTCATAGATCTCCTGTTCCCTCTGTTGTTGCCGCAGACCTTTCAGGTTCATCAGCAAAACTCCCGAGTTAAAATAGACCTGGTCCTCCGGCAGCCGCAATCGCAGCCGGTGCATGACCCCCATGCCAGTGTTAAAGGAGGCCGCCGCGGCCAGCAGGTCATTGCCAAAGTCCATTTGATACAGCCGGTCCAGTGGGTTGAGGATCACAATATCCGGATCCAGATAGAGAACCCGGTCCACATCAGGAGGAAGAAAACGGGCTGCAAACAGCCGGTAGTACATCTCCTTGGAAAAATGAAATCCCACTGGGGCGTCCTGAAACAGGTCGGCGGAAACCGGCAGGTTGACCAGCTGGCACCGGGAATTTTGCAGGGTAGCGTTAACCCGGTCAAAATCCTCCTGGGTCAGGGAGGAGTGGAGGATATAGACAGTAATAGACTCTTTGGGGTGGCAGTCCAGTACCGATTGCAGCAGTACCATCATGGGATTTAAATAGTTGGCGTTGAGGGTAAGCAGCAGATTCATAGATGTCCTCCTGGAAAATGGTTGATTATTCTTAGTTTTCCCGCCTCACCAGCGATTACACTGGCGGCAGACAACCACAGTTTACCAGAAAAATGTGAAAAAAATACAAATACCTTTGAATGAAATGAAAACTTTGGAAGACGATTTGTGCTATACTCAAGAGAGAAAGGTGGGAGCCAAATGGAAGAGAGAATGGAGCGGCAAAGACAGGAGGTACTGGCCTGGCTGGAGAGCCACCCGCCCCAGGTACCGGTGTCCTGCACCCTCTGTCCCCGGCGGTGCGGCGCCGACCGGACCAGGGGACAGGGGTTCTGTACTGGGGGGAGCCAGATCAAGGCGGCCCGGGCCATGCTGCACCAGTGGGAGGAGCCCTGTATCAGCGGCACCAGAGGGTCAGGGGCAGTGTTCTTTTCCGGCTGCGGGCTCCAGTGCTGTTTTTGCCAGAACTACCCCATCAGTACCCAGGGCTACGGCAAGGAGATCTCCTGCCGCCGCCTGGGTGAGATTCTGTTGGAACTCCAGGACCAGGGAGCCCACAATATCAATCTTGTGACAGCGGGCCACTACCTTCCCTGGGTCAGGCAGGTACTCACCGCCATCAAGCCGCTGCTGCACATCCCGGTGGTTTACAACTGCGGGGGGTATGAATCCCTGGAGGGGTTGCGGCAGCTGGAGGGGCTGGTGGACATCTATCTGCCTGACTTAAAGTTTCGGGACAGAGCCCTGGCCCGGCGGTACTGTGGGCGGGAGGATTACTTTTCAGTGGCCAGCCAGGCCATTCTGGAAATGTTCCGCCAGACCGGACCGGCACAGTTTGGGCCGGATGGGCTGCTAAAACGGGGGATTATCATTCGGCATTTGGTGTTGCCAGGGGGATATAAGGATTCTATGGCGGTGATGGAGTGGATTGCCAGTCATCTGCCTGCCCAGGAGATTTTGGTCAGTGTAATGAGCCAGTTTTATCCCACTCAGGGCTGTAAAAATTACCGGGAGCTCTGCCGGCGGGTCAGTACCTTTGAGTATGGCAGGATACTGAAACGGATGGAGGAGCTGGGCCTGGATCAGGGCTACACCCAGGAGCGGACCTCAGCCGCCCAGGAATATACCCCGGATTTCTCTCTTCAGGGGTTGGATTGACCCAAAGAGGCCAGTGCCTCATCCAGGGCCTGGTTCATATGTTCCAGAAAGTCTGTCATCTCAGGGGTGACAGACTTGTTTTTTTGCTTGATCCAACCCAGCTTCATGGCGTCCGGCTGGCCGGAGATGGGAATAGAGACTACATGGTCGCTGCTGAACCGGGGCGGGAGGATTCCGCTGCCAATGGAAAAGGCGTCGGTGTTTTCCACCACATTGTAAAAGGTGGAGCGGTCCTTGATATAGATAATCCGGTCGGTGCGCCGCAGATCGGACAGGGCGATCTCCTCAGAAAAGTCCATTCCCACACCGCTTTCCTGTTCAAAAATCACAATGGGATAATTCTCCATTTCTTCCAGAGAAACCGATGCTCTGTTTGCCAGGAGGTGGTGGTCGGACACATAGACATGAGGCATCAGCTTTCGCAGCTCGTGAAACTCAATCCCTTTGGTTTTGAGCACCTTTTTAATAAACTTTTCGGTGAGGTTGGAGAGAAAGAGAATCCCCAAATCGCTGCGGTTCTGGTGAATGTCGTCGATGACCTGATCCATATTGGTTTCGATCATCCGAAATACATAGCGGGCAGGCTCATATGCGTGGAGAAACCGCAGGAACCCATCCACCGCGAAGGGATAGTGCTGGGAGGAGATGGCAAACCGCATGGCGGGGGTGTGGGCGGCGGAGGAATACAGTTCTTCCAGCCGTTCCTTCTGTTCCACCAGGGAGCGGGCATAGCTTAAAAACTCCTTTCCCCGCTCGGTGATGGATACGCCACGGTTGGTCCGCTCAAATATCTGGATGCCCAGTTCTGTTTCCAGGTCCTTGAGCAGGTTGCTGATGTTGGACTGGGAGATAAACAGGGACTGGGCTGCCTTGTTGATAGAGCCTCGGCGAGCCACTTCCAATACATATTCCAGTTGTTGAAATGTCATAGAAATTCCCCTTTTGCTTTGTGTATTCCAATGTACAGATGGATAGAATTGTGTAATTTGCTATCGCTGTGAAAGATAGCAAAACATGATAAATACATATTAACACTATTTTTTTAAAGAAGCTATAATAAAATTGTAAGGCAACCTATTAGATAAAAGGAGGAATTTTATATGGAAAACAAAAAATATGGATTTGGAACCCGCGCCATTCACGCAGGCAACAAGAGAGATACCATCAACGGCGCACTGACCACCCCCATCTATCAGACCTCTACTTTTATTTTTGATAACTGTGAGCAGGGCGGCAACCGCTTTGCCGGCAAAGAGGGAGGCTTTATCTACTCCCGTCTGGGCAACCCCACCGTCTCGGTGCTGGAAGAGAAACTGGCCAACCTGGAGGGCGGCGAAGCCGCAATGGTTACCAGTTCCGGTATGGGCGCCATTACTTCGGCTATCTGGACCCTTTGCAAAGCCGGTGACCACATCATTGCCGATGGCACTCTGTATGGCTGTACTTACGCGTTCCTCTCCCATGGCATTTCCCGTTATGGGGTAGAGGTCAGCTTTGTGGATACCCAGGACCTGGAAGCTGTAAAGGCAGCTCTGCGTCCCAACACCCGGGTGGTCTATCTGGAAACCCCCGCCAACCCCAACCTGAAAATTACTGATATTTCCGCTGTGGCGAAAATTGCCCACGACTACAACCCAGAGATTCGGGTTATCTGTGACAACACCTTTGCCACCCCTTATCTCCAGCGTCCTCTGGAGCTGGGCGCCGATATTGTAGTCCATTCGGTTACCAAATACCTCAATGGCCATGGGGATGTCATTGCCGGAGCCATTGTGGGCAAAGCGGACTACATTGGTCAGGTGAGAACCTTTGGCGTCAAGGATATGACTGGTTCGGTTATCGGCCCATTTGAGGCATTTCTGATTCTCCGGGGCCTGAAAACCCTGGAAATCCGTATGGAGCGCCACTGCGATTCGGCAGAAAAGATTGTGGAATTCCTGAAGAATCATCCTGCCGTTGAACATATCAACTACCCTGGACTGCCGGAGCATCCCTGCCATGAGGTTGCCATGAAACAGATGGCAAGACCTGGCGCTATGATCTCCTTTGAGGTACGGGGCGGCCGGGCCAACGGCGCCAAGCTGCTGGACAGCCTGAAACTCTGTGCCCTGGCGGTCAGCTTGGGTGACGCTGAGACCCTCATTGAGCATCCCGCTTCCATGACCCATTCCCCCTACAGCGCTGAGGAACTGAAAGCGGTTGGTATTTCGGAAGGCTTGGTCCGTCTGTCTGTGGGCCTGGAGAATCCCGAAGATATTATTGATGACCTGAAAACCGGTCTGGACGCTTTGACCTGGTAAGAGATTCTGCCCATCCAAGGAGCTTTTCACAGTTGTGAAAAGCTCCTTTTTTATTGAATCGGAAACAAAATAAATGGAATTTCCCCTCTCTCGCTCTGGAATAACACAGGCCCCTATGCTATAATAAAAATACAAATAGGGTTAAGGTATTTTGGCAGGCCATCCAATGAACAGGTGTGAAGGAAAGCAATGGGATTTCGCCAAAAGGTTTATGAGATTGTAATGAAAATTCCACCGGGAAAGGTGGCCACCTATGGACAGATTGCTTTGTTGGCGGGTTCTCCCCGGGCTGCCCGGGCTGTCGGGGAAGCCATGCGGCACAACCCTTTGCCAGGGATATTGCCCTGCCATCGGGTTCTAAACTGTCGTGGGGAAATGGCCCCTGATTTTGTCTTTGGAGGTGCTCTGTGCCAGCGGCAAAAGCTGTTGGCCGAAGGTGTGATTTTTCTAAAGGATGGCCGGGTGGATCTGGCCAGAAGTCAATGGAATGGATATGATGTCTGACACTGCAGAGCACAGTGGAATAACCAGGAGTGATATTGGTGAGAAACAGTGGAATATTGATGCATATTTCTTCCCTGCCCTCTGATTTTGGGATAGGCACGCTAGGTAAAGGGGCCAGGGAGTTTGTGGACTTTTTACATCGGGCTGGGCAACGCTATTGGCAGATTTTGCCCATTGGACCGGTCAGCTATGGGGACTCTCCCTATCAGTCCTTTTCTGCCTTTGCTGGGAATCCCTATTTTATTGACCTCACCCAGCTGTGTGAGGAAGGGCTGCTGAAAAAGGGTGAGATTTCCCGGATTGATTGGGGAAAAGACCGATCCCGGGTAGATTATACCAAATTGTATCAAAACCGCTTTCAAATTTTGTATCGAGCTTTTCAAAGGGGATATGATAAAACCTACCGGGAATATGAGGCGTTTGCCAATGAGAATTCCTACTGGCTGGAAGATTATGGCCTGTTTATGGCGCTCAAGGAATATTTCGGCATGGTATCCTGGACCCTGTGGCCGGAGAAGCCCATTCGCCGGCGGGAGCCCCAAGCGGTACACCACTATCGGCAATTGCTCCATGACCGGGTAGAATTTTGGAAGTACCTGCAGTTTTTGTTTTCCCGTCAGTGGCAGGAACTGCTGGAATATGCCCACCGCAGTGGGGTGGAAATCATAGGGGATATGCCTCTCTATGTGGCTATGGACAGTGCCGATGCCTGGAGCCATCCCCAGATGTTGGAGCTCAATGACCAGTATTTTCCTGCGGCTGTGGCGGGATGTCCGCCTGACGCTTTTTCCGAGGATGGGCAGCTTTGGGGGAATCCCCTCTACCGATGGGATGTGCTGGCCCAAAATGGGTATGAGTGGTGGATACAGCGGGTGGCTATGCTGGTAAAGCGCTGTGATGTAATCCGGATTGATCACTTCCGAGGACTGGAATCCTACTATCGGGTGCCCAGCGAGGAGACCACCGCCCGTAACGGCAGTTGGGTCAAAGGGCCTGGGATTGCTCTATTTGAGGCAATCCGAGAAAAATTGGGTCCCATTCGGTTCATCGCTGAGGATTTGGGCTTTTTAACTCCTGCTGTCTATGAGCTGTTGCATCAAACGGGTTTTCCCGGCATGAAGGTGTTGCAGTTTGGCTTCCACGCCTGGGAGGAAAGCACCCATCTGCCTCACACCTATTCGAAAAACTGTGTGGTTTATACTGGTACCCATGACAACGATACCATACGGGGATGGATCAAAAGCTGCAGCAGCGAGGATGTCCGTCTTTGCTATGATTATTTAGGTATCCGGGTGGTCCGGGATCTGTGCTGGGCCATGATCTCCTGCGCCTGGGAAAGTGTGGCCGAGACAGCCATCGCGCCCATGCAGGATTTTTTGGAACTGAGCAGCGCCGCCCGGATGAACACCCCGGCTACCCTGGGAGGCAACTGGCAGTGGCGCCTCAAAAAAGGAGCCCTGACCGAGCGGTTGGCCAACCGGATTTATCGCATTACCAAAATTTATGGGCGTCTGGCCTGAAGATATCAAGTTGTATCCCTCCGGAAAAAGTTGCCGGAGGGATTTTTTTGGATTCATTTTACAGGAAAAAATCTCCCACTGCTGAAAAAGGATAGAGTCACAGCCAATGGCAATACTATTTCTATCCAATTGTAAAGCTCCCAGACAGGAGGGAAAGATGTGGGCCGTACCCAATGGATTTTACTGATGGTTTGTCTGGCTTTGCTGCTGTTTGCTTTGGCCAATATTCTGTTGGAGGGGGCCGGCAATGTCTGGCTGTCCCAAAAATGGCAGTTGGGCCAACCCTTTTCTATGGTTCCCAGTCCGCCTGAGCTACAGAGGATCACACCAGGAGCAGCAGTAACCACCCAAAACAGAGCCTGTATAGGCTCTGTTTTCTACTTGTTGCGGGTATCAAAATGCAGTATACTGGTTTTATGACCAAAGGGGGTCAAACCATGGAGAAAGCTTTGCGCTATGAAAACGAAACCTTTTACGACGAGGATTGGAGCCAGAAACAGGAGCGGGGTCTCATTTTTGATCACTGTATTTTTCGAGGAATGAAACTTCACGAGTGGGATACTGCCAGCTGTCAGTTTCTGGGCTGTAAATTTATCGCCTGTACTTTTAATGGATCGGTACATACCCACACCACTTTTTCCAACTGCACCTTTCAGATGTGCAACTTTTTTTGCGTGGAATTCCGGGGCTGCAAGATGACTGGCAGCCTGTTGGAGGAATCCAGCCACATCGGCATGGTGATCCAGGGAGGCAACTGGTCCTACACCACCATGCGCTTTTTTGAGCTTGCCAGAAACGATCTGTCCGGCGTCAATTTTGAGGGGGCGGATCTCACTGGATGCCAACTACAGAAATCCAACCTGACCTACGCCAATCTTCGCCAGGCGGTGCTTCACAGGGCCAACCTGAAGGAGGCGGACCTGCGGGGAGCCGATCTGTCAGGGGTAAGTTTAAGCACTGTCCAATGGGGCAATACCAAGATTGATTTGGAGCAGGCGGTGCTGTTTGCCCGGTCTATGGGCGGGATCGTAATTTAGACGGAAATATAGGAGGAAAATTCCATGACCCAACGGCTATATTTGACCGACAGTTTTTTACAGAGTTGTGAGACCCAGGTGACCTTTTGCCAGCCGGATGGCAAAGGGGAATATCTGGTGGGATTGGCCCAGACGGTGTTTTTCCCTCAGTCAGGAGGACAGCCCAGTGACCGGGGGATCATCAGCGACGGGGTGGTGACCCATGTGTCCGAAAAACAGGGGGAGGTATACCACCACTGTAACCGGCCTCTGCCAGTGGGCAGCCAAGTGGTGGCAGCCATCGATTTCCGGCGCCGGTTTGACATGATGCAGCAGCATTCAGGGGAGCATATTCTGGCCTGCGCGGCTTATCGGCTGTTTCGGGCCAACAATGTGGGATTCCATCTGGGAGAGGACAGTCTGGGGTTGGACCTGGATTATCAGCTGACTCCGGAGCAGGTGTACCTGCTGGAGGAAACCGCCAACCGGTACATATCCATGGGACTTCCTATCACAACCCGTATCCTTACGGATGAGGAATACCATGCCCTGCCCATGCGGAAAAAAGCGGAGAACCTCAAGGGGGAAATCCGCCTGGTTACCGTAGGGGATTTGGACTATGCCACCTGCTGCGGAACCCACTGTACCCTGACCTCCCAGGTGGAGCTGGTGAAAATTCTCTCCTGTGAAAACTATAAGGGAGGTTCCCGTTTGGAACTGGCCTGCGGTGGACGAGCCCTGGCTGATTACCGTTGGAAAAATCAGCTGGCCTATCAGCTCAGCCACCGGTTCTCGGTGCCGGTGGGACAGGTTCCCCAGGCATTTGCCCGGTATGAGGAGGAAAACGCCCAGCTGCGCAAAACCCTCAAACAGCGCAGCACCCAGCTGATCCAGCTGACAGGGGTCCAGCTGCTGGCCAGCCGGGAGACAGGCCCCATATGCTGCTGTCTGGAGGGTTGGAGTACGGAGGAGTGCAAGGAACTACTCAGCCTGCTGTGCAAGGACAAAGGGATGACCGCCTTGGTTTGGAACCCACAAAACGGACGGATCAACTACCTTGTGGGCAAAGGGGAACAGGAAGGAGCTTACCCTTCTGCCCGGGAGATCTGTACCCAGATCAATACCCTGTTGGGGGGACGGGGAGGCGGCAGCGCCACCTTTGCCCAGGGCAGTGCCCCGGCGGGAGAGAAAAGCCAGGAGGCTATGGGCCAGTTGGAGGATTGGCTGAAAAATTCCAGAGCATAACAAAAACGCCGGACCAGAATTTCTGGTCCGGCGTTTGGCATTATTCTCCGGTGTTTTCGTAAATGACCGTTCTTTCCTTTTGGCCGCAGAGGAAAATTCGATCCAGCTCAGGGGCGTGGGGAACCCACTGGATAGGCTCCTGGGGCCCCTCAAAGCGGACACAGGTGCCGCAGGAAGAGCTGAGGTCCCGGGGTACTGGCATCAGGGTGGCGTTTTTCCCTTGACTGCGCAGATCCCGGGCAAATTTTACCGCGCCAAAATGGGTAAAGAAGGTGGCGATATAGGTTTCCATTTTATTACTTGGTTAGGGAGAGGGTAAATTCCTCTTCCGATTCGGTCACAGAGACGGTGTATCCCTGATGTTTGGCAAATCTGGTTACATTTTCCACAGCGGTACGGTTATCCACCAGTACCTCATAGGTGTTCTCTCCCGAAGCCAAAGCTTTTTTGGTCATCAGAACAGGCTCAGGACAGGAACGGCCTCTGGCATCTACTTTTGTCATGGTATTCTACCTCCTTACTTTCCCTGAGAGCTGGATACTTTGGCGTTCTGGGCGGCTTTTGCAGTGTTGGTTACCGCGATTACCACCAAAACAACCAGAGCCAGTACCACAGCGATGTGACCGTTGGCGGTGCTGCCGGTTCCCGAGGAAGCCAGGCCAAAGTTGTGGCAGAAAGCAGCTCCCACAATCATGCCCAGTACAGCAACTGCCGAGTCAGAGTTGCCCTCGCCGGCCAAAATCAGCTGACGCAGGGGGCATCCGCCCAACAGAACCGAGCCAAAGCCCGCAGTGGCCATGCCCAAGAAGTTCCACAGCCCATCGGTGTGGGCTACCGGCTGGTTGGCAAAGCCCAGGTTAAAGCCGCCCAGCAGCATGTTGCCCACTGCGGCCGCAACCAAAATGGCCAGAAAGCCGGAAAGGAGGGTCCAGTCTTTAAACAGCAGCAGATCCCGGATGCCGCCTACCATACACAGGCGGGTTCTCTGGGCCAGAGCGCCTACCACCAATCCGGCGATCAGGGCGATTGCCAGGGGGGCGTGCTGAGAGCCGGGGCCGGATTCGCTGAACAGCAGCAGTCCGGTGCCAAAGACCGCCAGAAGGAGCAGTCCCACATTGAGGGCGGGGAAAGCCATGCCCTCCACCTTGGGCAGGGAGTAGGTCCGTTTGAGGCTGAAGCCCTGGTTGAGGAAGAACACACCTACAGCGATACCGGCGGCAAAGCCAACCAGTCCCACGACGGCGTTCAGGTCGCCGCCGGCGATCCGCAGAACCATACGCAGGGGGCAGCCCAAAAACATCAAGGCGCCTACCATGACGATAAAGCCCAGAACAAACCGCAGTACAGGCGAGGAACCGCCCCGGGGCATAAATTCCTTTTTCACCAGCGAGACGGCAAAGGCGCCCAGCACCAGCCCGATGATTTCAGGCCGGACATACTGGACAATAGCTGCCCGGTGCAGGCCTACGCCACCGGCAATATCCCGCAAAAAGCATGCGATACAAAAGCCCATGTTGGCAGGGTTGCCGGCTTTTACCAGGCCTACAGAGATGAGGCCGATGATCAGTCCGGCGATAATCAGATTCCGTTTTTCTTTCATACAAACCACCTTTGTTTTTTCAGGCGAACTGTCTGTCCCGGCAATGTCAAGGCACCATTCCCGCTTATTCGCCGATTTTCAATCCCATTCTAGTAGAATTTCCCACCTAAGACAAATTGTTTTTTTTAATCAATGACCGGTAGATTCATAGAACAATACCCAATGAAAATGGTTTGTAAATCTGCTATAATGAGAAAGTATCAATGATCGGTTTTATAACCGGGGAAAGAGGACGGACAATCAGATGGAATTTAAACAGCTGGAAGCTTTTGTACAGGTGGTCAAGCTGGGCAGCTTTTCCAAGGCGGCTCAGGCGCTCTATTTGACCCAGCCTACAGTCAGCGCTCATATCAGTTCTCTGGAAAAGGAATTGGAACAGAAACTGCTGCTGCGCACAACCAAGGAAGTTGTTCCCTCTGAGGCGGGCCGAACCTTTTATCAATATGCCAGAGAAATTTTGGAACTACGCAGCCGGGCGGTCCAATCTCTCCAGCGGGATAAACACCAGCTGCAGGGCACCATTTCTATCGCTGCCTCCACCATTCCCCGGCAGTGCTTTTTACCTGAGCTGATGGCGGCCTTTCGGAAAGAATATCCCCAGGTGGTCTTTTCCCTCCTCCAGGGGGACAGCACCCAGGTAGCGGGCTACCTTTCCCGGAGGGAGGCGGAAGTGGGGCTGGTGGGTACCATTGTAGACAGTACCCACTATGTGTATCAGCCTTTTTACCGGGATAAAATGCTCATTGTCACCCCCAATACCCCAGCTTATCAAAAGCTGGCAGGCAAGCCATTTCCTTTGGAACGATTGATGGTGGAGCCCTTTATTTTGCGGGAGTTGGGTTCTGGTACCCGAAAAGAGACTGAGGACTTGCTGCGGGGATTGGGTGTGGAGCCGGAGAAAATTCAGGTGGCGGCGCAGATTGAGGATCTGGAAAGCATCAAGCAATCGGTAAGCCAGGGAATGGGAATCTCGATTATCTCCCAACGGGCGGTGGAAGAGTTCCAGCGTTTTGGTTTGGTGCTGACCTTTGAACTGGAACAGGCCTCGCTGAACCGGAATCTCTATGTAACCTACCGAAAAAATAAACCTCTCTCTCCAGCTTCTCAGCGGTTTATTGACTTTGTCACCCACTATTACCAACAGGCATAGAATGGTCTGAGTTCATTTTTCCTATATTCGATTCTTGAATGGTACCGTCCACAGGGAGGGTACCATTTTTTCATAAAATTGAAAAATAGATTTTACCCTGGACAGAATCCAGCTCTGGCTTTACACTAGATATAGACACAGCCGGCATATTGCCGGTACTAGATTTTAATGAAATGGAGAGAGGCCCAAAATGAACAATCGTATTCTGATTGCGGAGGATGAAGCCAATCTGAGGCATTTGGTGGCCAGCTATCTCATCAAGGAAGGATTTCAGGTCTGTGAGGCCGCCAACGGAAAAGAGGCTATTGAGCTTTTTGAAAGCTGTGACGATTTGGTTTTGGCGATTTTGGATATTATGATGCCAGAGGCCGATGGGTATCAGGTCTGTGCCAAAATACGGGAGCACTCCCAACTGCCTGTTTTAATGCTGACTGCCCGGGACGGGGAGGAGGATGAGGTGCGCAGTTTTTGCTGTGGTGCCGATGAATATATTACCAAACCTTTCAGTCCTGCTGTGTTGGTGCTTCGGGTAAAGAATCTATTAAAAAGGACCAGCCATGGAGGCCATGGGGATATTCACCTGGATCACATCTCTCTGCTCTATCATCAAAGGCAGGTTCTGGTGGATGGGCAGCCAGTGCTCCTGACCCCCAGGGAATTTGATTTGCTTTACTATTTATTGACCAATCGGGGGATTGTGCTGACCCGGGAAAATATACTGGAGACAGTGTGGGGGATGGACTATACCGGAGATGAGCGAACGGTAGATACCCACATTAAATGCCTGCGGGCCAAATTGGGTTCCCAGGGCGGCAAAATTATCACCTTGCGGAAGGTGGGATATAAATTTGACCCGAACCGTTAAATTCTCCATCCGATATAAATTGTTTTTTCTGATTTTGGCCATACTGGCTGCCAATCTGCTGCTCATTGGGGTGCTGGGTTCCTCCAGCTTTGAGGAGTTTTACAGCCAGGACAAACAAAAGGAACTGAAAAACGGAGCGATTTCCCTCAAGGGAGCTTATGGCACCGATGGGATTTATGACGCCTTGTATCAAGTGGAATCCCAAAATATTACGGTGGCCATTTTCCACCAGGAACAGGCGGGACTCTATACGCCTATAGTGGTGGAATACTATTCCCGTTTTGGCAGTTTGGAAAACGGCTTTCGGGAAAGTATGACCCAAAAGCTGCAAACTTTTTATACCCAGCGGCTGTATGAGAACCTCCAACAGCCAGAAATCGGTTATGTTGTGCTGGATGAGGGAAATATGGCCACCAGCTATACCCTGTTCGCTCAATTGGATGGGGACAGCTATGTCATGTTGGAAACCCCTCGAAAATACATTGCGGAAACCGCCAATTTGGCCATTGAGTATACCATGATCCTGTCAGCTCTGGTCTTTTTGGCGGGAGGTGTACTGGTCTATTTTACCGCCGCCCGAATTGCCCGTCCGATCCAGCAGATCCAAGAGGTGGCCGATCAGCTGGCGGGACTCAACTTTGCCCGGCGCTGTCAGGTGGGCAGCAGGGATGAGGTGGGGCTGCTTGCTGAAAGTATCAACTATATGGCCGACCGATTGGAGGAAAACACCAAGGAACTGGTGGCGGCAAACCAGCAGCTTCAGGATGATCTGTACCGTCAGGAGCAAAGTGATCAACTGCGGAAAACTTTTATCGCCAATGTGTCCCATGATTTTAAAACACCTTTGAGTTTGATTACCAGTTACGCCGAGGCGCTGCGGGATCTGCCTGAGCTTTCCCCGCAAACCCGGGAAGAGTATTGCAACATCATTATGGATGAGGGATATAAGCTTTCCCGTATGGTGCAGCAGCTGTTGGAACTTTCCAGGCTGGAAAGTGGAAAACAAAAATTGGAGCTCACCGAATTCTCTATAGGGGAGATGATCCGGGATGCCGCCGGCAAGGTGGGTATCCTGTTAAAAGCCAAAGAGCAGCGCTGTGTACTGGAGCTGGATGATACATTGGCTGTCCAGGCTGATTATCAAAAGATCGATCGGGTAGTGGCAAATCTGCTGGACAACAGTATGAAATATGGGGATCAGGGAGGAGATATTGTCATTCGTGCCTTCCGTCAAAATGACCGTTGCCGGGTAGAGTTTTTTAATAACGCGCCGCCCATTGATTCTGAGAAAATGAAAAATCTTTTTCTCAGCTTTTATCGCGCGGATGGCTCCCGAACTTTTGATACTCAAAGTTATGGGCTAGGGTTGGCTATTGTGCGGGCAACCATGGAGCTCCATGGTATGGGATATGGGGTGTATAACGCTCCCAATGGAGTGGTATTTTGGTTTGAACTGCCTCTGGCCCAGGAGATGGGGGAAGAACTGGAAGAATCCAGTGAAGAAGAAAGCTAAAAACTGTTTTCAAAATGATGCGGAAAAAGTCAATTTTTCATCACGTAGGCAACACAAAAGGGGAGTATCTTATAACCATGGTCATTGAGATGACCACAGCGCACAAAGTTCTTAGCTGGAAGAGAACCATAAGCGCTGCACTTTACAGGAAAGGATGAGAGCCTATGGAGCAGCAGACCAAGGCAGTAGGCCGGTAGTCTTGTTGTAAACAAATCCCCAGGCCTGCCAAGGTCTTTAAAAATTGCAAAACAGATCCAATCATTTTGTTAGAATCAGTCAATCAAGTGTAAGAACCATCCATCGCAAGCCAATCGTTTTTTCATATCTTTTTCATTCCATTCCCATTCCTGAAGGAGCCCCGTCTGAGCTGGAACAGACGGGGCTCTTGTGTTATAATCAGCATCAGGGATTGATTGTTAAAAAAGGAGGGAGAAAAATGCTTTCACAAATGATTTGTCACTATTTTCCTGGAGGAGGCACCAATTGTGCCGAAAGTATGCTGTTGGCTTATAGGGAGGCCTACCAGAAAAATTTGCCGCCGGAATGTGTGAAAATGATGGCAGGTTTTGGCGGTGGCTGCGGCAGCGGGAAGATCTGCGGAGCTCTGGTGGGATGTATCGCAGCCCTGGGCCTGCAGGAGGTGGAAACCTGCGCCCATGAAAGCGAAACCATACGTCCTAAAACAGTTGAGATGGTAAAAGGGTTTGAAGAGGCTTTCGGCAGCGTCAACTGTGAGGTTATCAAGGCAAACTATCAGCAGTCTCCTCAGCGGTGCGGGCCGGTTTTGGAGAAGGCCGCTGAAATTTTGGAAGAGCTGCTGGAAAGATAACGGAAAGAGAAATGTATAGAAACGGAATCCCAGCCCCATACTAACAACAAAAGGAAAACCGGCTGTGTCAAACAGCGGCGGGAAACAAAAGGGGGCCTTTTATAATGAAAGTGGCTGTGGGAGTCTATCGGGTTTCCCGCCATGGGGTATGGGACTGGATCGAGACGCTGAAAAGTGTTCGTTTGCTGCACCGCCGGAAAGCAGCGCTGGCCAGAGCGGGGATTTCAGTAGTCTCTCTGGGAGAGGGGAGCGCGGAGCCGGAAGTTTGGGCAAAGGAAACTGAAGCCCAGGGAGCGGATGTGCTGTGGCTGTGTTTTCGCAGCAATGGGCGGAATTTCCGCCACTCCCTGGTAAGGGACCCTGACAGGTTGGGTGGGCTTCCCCTATGGGCAGATGGTGTCATTGGTTCTACCCTGCCTCCCACCCCCGGACAGCGAAAGGTACTTTCCGCTTTGGGAATGTGTTATCTGGACGGCCCCGAGGACTGGAAGGGTCAGCTGATCCAGTTGGCAGCTATGGAACTGGATTGCCTGGGATAATAAAAAACCGGTGGGCATTTGCCCACCGGTTTTTGCTGCCCTTAAATGGCGTAGTTGTCAAAATATCCCTGTACCAGAATAATGGGGGTACCTTTATCGCCGCTGCCGGAAGTCAGGTCACACAAGGAGCCTAACAGATCGGTAAGGCGGCGAGGGGTGGTTCCCTGGGATTCCATGGAGCCTTTCAAATCGTCAGACTTGTTGCGGATATACTCCGAAATGGCGTCTTTCAGCTCCTTGCCGCTGAGGTGGGCAAACTGGTTGTCTGCCAGGTATTTCAGCTTCAGCTCGTTGGGGGTTCCCACCAGACCATCTGTATAGGCGGGGGAAACTACCGGGTCAGCCAACTCCCAAATCTTGCCCATGGGGTCTTTGAAAGCGCCGTCACCGTATACCATAACCTCAACCTTGGCGCCGGTCTTTTCCAGCAGCTGTGCCTGCACTGCTTTTACCAGATCTCCACACTCTCTGGGGAAGAGCTTTACAGTGTCCTCGGTGGCCTTGTTGGATCCCAGCAGGCCATATTTCTCATTGCAGCCACTGCCGTTTACCGGAGCGGTGAGAATGTCATCCAGACCGTAGACTTTCTGGGCGCCAGCGGCTTTCAGCAGCCGTTTGGTGCGGGCCCGGGTGTGAATGTCACAGGTGAGCACCGATTTGGTATGTTTGAGAATTTCCTTGGGGTTGTTGGCGAAAATGACTTCTACCTCACAGCCGCAGTCCCGAATCAGCTGGGAATAGTACTCCACATAGTCCACTCCAGTAAAGGGATGGGGATTTTTCCCAAACAGCTGACGGTATTTGGCTTCGGTGAGTACATCGGTCCAGGGGTCCACCCCTTTTTCATCCAACATATCCAGGTCTACCAGGTGGTTGCCTACCTCGTCAGAGGGATAGCTGAACATAAGTACAATTTTTTTAGCGCCTTTGGCGATACCTCTCAGGCAGATAGCAAACCGGTTACGGCTCAGAATGGGGAAGATGACGCCCAAGGTGTCATCGCCAAATTTGGCGGCCACATCGGCGGCAATTTGATCCACATGGGCATAGTTGCCCTGGCTTCTGGCGACTACCGCTTCGGTAACCGCTACTACATCCCGATCCCGCAGAGAAAAGTGCTCTCCTTCACAGGCGGCAAGAACAGAATCTACAACAATTTTTACCAGATCGTCCCCCTGCCGGATAATGGGGGCCCGAATGCCTCTGACAACGGTACCAACGGTTCTTTCCATTCGATCTTCTCCTTACAATACATAGATGATAAAGCTTCCGGAATTCATTATAGTACAAAATTTGGCATAAAAGAAATATATATACTTAATATCTAACATAAGAATTTCTTATGTGTTTTAGGAAAAGAGGGATAGTTGTTTTTTTTAGATTGTCGTGCTATACTCAGTTTGTAGCGCTTTAGTGTGTGAAACACGTAACTCTTTATACAATGGAGGAAAATTCTGTGGTTAAGGTTGCAGAAAACAAACTGGGAATGGTAGCGGATTTATTGCTTGTCCTGGTAGCGGTGATTTGGGGAATGGGATTCCCTGTTACCCAGATGGCTATTGACGCCAATATGGATGCCAGCTTGATTATGTCCCTGCGTTTTTGGATTGCTACCCTGCTTTTGGGAGTGGTGTTTTTTTCTCAAATAAAAACCATTACCCGCCGGGAACTGCTGCTGGGCAGTATTGCCGGTGTCCTGTTGGGCATTGGATTTATGTTTCAGACAGTGGGGCTCAAATATACCACCCCATCCAACAATGCCTTTCTCACTTCCACCAATGTTATTATGGTTCCTTTTTTCTGCTGGGCAGTCTACCGACAGCGCCCGGTGCTGCGCCAGTTATTGGCAGCCTTTGGCTGTTTTATAGGTGCGGCTATTTTATCCTTTTCCGCTGAAACCGGTATACAGTTTAATCTGGGGGATATTTTGACCCTGGGATGCGCAGTGGTCTATTCGATCCATCTGATCTATCTCAGTACCCTGACTGGGCGGATTACCACTTCAAAGCTGACCTTTTTGCAGATGTTTTCCTGCGCCGCTTTCTGCACCTTGTATATGCTGCTGTTTGAGCGGGACGCGGTGGCCAAAGCCGACTTTGCCGCAGGTGCGCTGCCGGTGCTCTATATGGGATTTCTCAGCACCAGCTTTTGTTTCTTTGCCCAGACTTTTGCCCAAAAACACACCTCTGCCACCAAAACTTCGATTATTTTGGGTACCGAGGGATTGCTGGGCAGTATCTTTTCGGTGTTGTTGGGCTATGAGCCTCTCACTGTCAATCTGATCGCAGGCGGTACAGTCATCTTTACCTCGCTGTTGGCCATGGAACTATTTCCCCGTAAAGTGCAGATGTCCCAGGAGGTAGTCTCAGAGGACGGGGCCACCAAAACTGAAGAATAAAAAAAGCGGACCGCCCAGCGGTCCGCTTTTTTTATTGCCAAGTTCTCTTAAGGTTCCCGGTACCGATAGGGGGCAAATGCTTTTTTCTCATCCAGGTGTACACCTTTAAAAAAGAGAACCAGCCAGAGCAGAAAGGTGGGGAGGGCCAGCCAGGGGGTGAAGATCCAACAGACGATCCCTCCCACGCCAAACACAGCTGCCCACAAGAGAAATTGGTTGCGATAGTCCTGGCTCAACCGGCGGGTGTCGTAACAATCCTGCTCCTGTTTGGGCAGATTGTCAAAGCCGCTGGCCAAATGGGCCGCCTTGGAACCCAGGCAGGTAAATAGCAGAGCCAGTCCCCCAAAGAGAAGCCAAAATATACCGCAGGCAATGGCTCCCACATTCATAAGGGTTGCTCCTTTCATCAAACGGGGAAAAAGGGCTTTTTCAGTCAGATTTTGCGCCCTTTAGCTGTAAAGGTATTTACCTTTAATGCCAAAACTGTTGTTTTCTCCAACACTTCAGGCTGATAATGGGGCTGGTGTTCCGGGCTGTAGTGGGCCATAATCCGATCTAAAGCAGCTGCTTTATCAGTTGGTTGGGTAACGGGGGACAGAGTGCCTTCCCCCAGCAGGCTGCGGTAGCCATAACCCCAGCCACAAGTCGTCTCCGCTGTCACCAGCTGATGATCACAGTGGATGGCAAAGGCC
>CALXEL010000113.1 GCA_944387315.1 uncultured Clostridia bacterium | reverse complement strand
GTTCCCCGGTGGGAAATTTTCAAAGCTACATCGTCAGCGGCTTCCAGAGCGTCGATAACCCGTACAGGCATCCACAGCACATAGTATTCAGTCTCTACAGACAGGGTCTCACCCGCTTTGGCATCCTCGATCTCTGCGACAACCCCATCCCAGAACTCCACAGTCTTTTTCTCGGCCTCAGCCATGGTTCTGCGGGTGCCCTGGTTGGCAGGAACATCGGGTCTCTCGGGCTCGGGGGTGGGGCCCTGAGGGATAGGACCTCCATCTACGGTTACATTGCCTCCACCATTGTTCTTGACCAAGATGCCGCCGGGCAGATTGGTCAGGTTTACGTCACCCTGCTCTACACTGAGGGTGTCACCAGCCTGGGCCGCTTTGGCAGCGTTGGCGCCGGCTTTGGCACCGGCAAAATAGGATCTGACTGTGCCGGTCTCAGAGGTCAGCTTGATGTAGGTGGTACCCTCGTCGGTAAACTGGGCCACGTCAGAGGAGAAGCTGCCACCCTCTACAGTCAGTGTCTGGGCTTCCAGGTTTGTTACAAAGTTCATACCCAGAGCGGCAGCCTGGTCGCTTTCCAAAGTGCCGTCTTTCACCACTACATTAATGGGACGGTTACCCTTGTCATAGTTGCCCTCAATATAGATGGCATTACCTGTTTTGGGGAATCCTAAACCCTGAACATTGCCGTCATAAGGTTTGTCCGATACCTCAGGGGTGCCGGTGGCGGTAATTTGGGTTTTCTCACCCAAAATTTCCACCTCACCGCCCTTTACTATAATACCGTTGTTAACAGCAGTGATCTGGGAATCCTCCACAATCAGCTTGCCGCTTCTGGGAGGGAAGTAGATGCCTGTAGTAGCGGTCTCAATGACACAGTTCTTAAGTGTTACATTCTGGTCGTAGTTGAGGCCCTGTACTCCCAAAGACTGATCTTTAGTGCGGATGGAGACATTCTCCAGCTCCAGGTCCAGATTGTTGGCACCTGGAAACTCTTCCCTTTGGGTATAGGCGTAGATGCCATAGGTAGTCTCAGAAAAAGCGGTCAGGGAACCGTTCCGGATGGTCAAATTCAGGTTGGGGACATAGATGCCAATTACATCGCTGCCATCGGCCTCGGTGTGGATGCCAAATTTGTTGAGATCCAGGGTGATGGCGGTTTTGGTCTCGTTAAGAAACTTGACATAGCTTTCGGTGACTGGTCTCAGCAGCTTGATGGTACACTGCTCCTGCTTGGAGGCGGCGGCACCCTCAATGGCCTCGTTGAGGGTATCATAATGGGTGGTTACATCACCAATGGTGATGCTGGCGGCGTGATTGCAGTCTGCTCCCTCCTGGCAGCCGGTAGTGCTGTTCGCGAAAGCCACAGCGGTCAATCCCATCACCATGGCAACGGCCAGAACAGCTGCCAAAAGTTTTTTGGTCATGATTTTTATCCTCCTTTTTTATAAATCTGCAGTGTCTTGTTCACTGCTTCTTAACAACTCCAATTATAGTGTCTGCTGGATGAAATTGCAAGAAGGTAAGGAATGTACCAGCAAAAAAATAATAAAAAGAAAAAATTTTACTTAATTTTTATACAATTACGCAAATGTCCAACAAATTTCGATATTTTTCCTGCATTTTTTGTTTATTGGTGGTTAGCATAAATCTTTTGTCCCCACAGCAAAAATCCCCCTGCCTGAAAAGTCACAGTCTCAGGCAGAGGGATACAGATCAATTCTGTGTCAGCAGGGAAAAATAATTGTTGTGGTCAATTTCCGCAATGGCAACAATGGTGTTGCCGTCCGGAGCCACCGCGTACCCATAGTGGGTGTTGTCATCGGTCTGGCCCAGGATGCTCATAGTGGGGAATCCCAGTTCCAGGTAGGTGCGCTCGGTGTCGTATACCGGATGGCTCATCAATGGGATTCTCTCCTGGCTGTCCACCTTGTAGACGCCATATTCCACCCGGTCCTCCTGGGTGGGCTGCAAGCCGAAATCAAAGAGGATGTTGTCAATATAGAAAGCGGTGTCCGCCTGCTCATTCCACCAGGGATAGACATGATCCCCCGCCAAGGAAAGAGGGGTGTAAGTTCCAGCGGCAACATCATAAATCCCTATGGAGGAAGCGGCGTTGCCATAACCGGTATAGTTGCATACCAGCCGGTTGGAGCCATTGCCTAAAAACTGTACCGGTCCCACATCCTCTCCCATCAGACCCTGTTCATAGGTAAAGTCCTTGGTGGTGCCGTCTGGGTAATAAAAGGAAAAGCCGTCCAGGAACCACTCCCACTGAAAGTGGCGGTAGAGGAGAGTGCCATCCTGGGACCAATGCATAGGCACTGGAATGGCCGCTCCCCCATAGGCGGGGGGCGTTTGGTCGTCAAGAGAATAGCTTTTGGCGATTTCAGTACGCTGGCCGCTTTCCAAATCGTAAAGATACAGGATGTACTCCTTGGTCATGTCATCGGCTTCCTTGTCATCGGAAAGGGTAACAGCCGCTTTGGTGTAATCGGGGTTAAAGAGCAAATTGGAGCCGCCGATTTCCTCATTGATCGTCTCCAGGGAAAACCGCTTCGTCTCCTTAAAATCCCGGTCGAAAAACACCAGAGTGCCGTCCTCATACACCATACTGCCCTCAGGGGTGGGATTGGCGTAGATATCCCGATAGGAGGTGGGGCCGTCATAGCCCACCTGGGTGTGATAGAAAGCCACCGGTTTCATATCCTTCAGATCCATGTGGTAGATGGTGGCTCCCATATGGGTGCCGTCCTCCTCAAAGGCACAGGTGAGCAGCAGGGTATCTGAATCATAAAAGGTGTAATCATAATAGTAGATGTTGTCTACATGCTCCTCAAAGGTCAGCAGATACTCTTCCAGTTTGGCGTTCTCAGACAGGGTATAGTTCTGGGTGGGAGCGGTGTATTGCTCCACTTCCAGACTCCGGCCGATGGGAGGGGTATTGGCTGTCTGGACACAGCCTCCCAGCAGCAGAAAGATGCCGCAGATGGCAAACCACTTGATGTATTTCATCCTTATTTCTCCTTCTTTTTGGGGGTATGGAAAGTTTTTTTGCTTTTGCCTGGGCGCTTCTTCCGGCGTACCGAAAAACCAAAGGTGCCCAGCTCTTTGCCCAGGGAAAAATAACTGCCATGGGCATAGGCCAAAAAGTCGCATCGGGAAAGAAGCAGCTTGCCATCCGCCCCGACACAGCTTTCGTCTACGGTCACATTTACAATATCCGCCAAAAACATGTCATGGCTGCCCATGGGGATGATCTGGCTGACCCTGCACTCCAAACTCACCGGACACTGGGCAATGGTGGGAGCCTCCACCTGGTGGCTGGCAATGGGGCTAAGGCCCATCTCTTTAAATTTATCCACCTGGCTGCCGCTTTTTACCCCGCAGTAATCCACCGCCCGAGCCAAATCCGCGCCCGGCAGGTTGATGACAAACTCCTCCCGCTGGCGCAGGACAGGGTAGGAGTGGCGTTGGGGCCGCACCGAAATATAGGTTTTGGGGGGAATGGTATTGACAATCCCAGTCCAGGCCACTGTCAGAACCAAAGGTTCTTCCAAGGTGCCGCAGCTGACCAAGGTGGGAGGGACAGGCGCCAACAAAGCTCCTGGCTTCCAAACAACTCTTGCCAAAATATTCTCCCCCTTTCTATTCTATTATCCCTTTTATTTCCCTAAATAAAGGCCTCAAGGGACAGAACCGCTAGTCATTATAGCATTTCCAGGGGAGGATTGCAAAGTATTTTCTCCCAGGGTTGGGACAAAAGCCATTTTTTGTTTGACTTGCCTGGCTCTTTTTGATACAATAGTGTTTGCTATCTGAGGAGAGTTGTCCGAGTGGTCGAAGGTGCAGCACTCGAAATGCTGTGTACGCAAGTACCTAGGGTTCGAATCCCTAACTCTCCGCCAAAAAATCCCGCCATGGAAAACCATGGCGGGATTTTCTTTTTTGCTTCAAAGAACACCATTGGGCTCATTGGATGGCTGCTATTACAGCTTGTTTATCACTGATAAAACACTTTCCAGATAGTTTAGTTCTTCCTGGAGGGTTTAACATTTACATCTGGTCGGATGGTACCATCAATTTCGCCATGTTCCTGCTCAAAGGTTTTGATATTTTCCCGAATCAACACCAGAATATGGCTGTTGATTGAACGCCCCTCATAGTCAGCTACAAACCCCAGCTTCTCCAGCATTTCTTCCTCTATCCGAATAGACACACTTTTTATGGCCATAAAATCACCCAAATAAACATATTGTACATTTATTTTATGGTTAAAGTATGATAAAATGTCTTATATAGATATACTATATATCTAAAATAATTTTTGTATGTCTGAGGTACTGAAAATGAAAGTGGCTATTGTAGGGTCCAGAGGATTGCAGATTGCCGGTCTGGAACAGTATTTGCCGAAGGGTGTGACCGAAATTATATCTGGAGGCGCAAAAGGAATTGATACCTGCGCAAAAAAATATGCTCTTTCCAATCATATCAAGCTGACGGAATTTTTACCGGAATATGAGAAATATGGGAAATATGCTCCCTTAAAGCGCAATATTGCCATTATTGAAAGGGCAGATCTGGTCTTGGCTTTTTGGGATGGAGTTTCCCCAGGGACCAAATATGTAATTGACAACTGTAAAAATGGAGGAATCCCTATTCAGATTTTTATATCACCCAGGCAAAAGGGGTAACCCAAACCCCTTTGCAGGAATAAGCTGTTTTAGAGGTTTTATATGCCCGCCCATTATCTTTTCTGTAGATACGCCATAGAGAGTACAATAAAAAGGCACCGGCCTGCAGGCCGGCGCCCTTTTTTGTTGTATGTTATTTCGGTTAGGAGCGCAGCACCTTGGAAAGGAACTCCTGCAAACGGGCGCTTTGGGGGTGATCGAAAATATCGGTGGCGCTGCCCTGCTCCACAATTTCACCCTTATCCATAAACACCACCCGGCTGGAAACCTTTTTGGCAAAGCCCATCTCGTGGGTCACTATAATCATAGTGGTTCCCTCGCTGGCCAGCTCCTGCATAACATCCAGAACCTCACCAATCATCTCCGGGTCCAGGGCGCTGGTGGGCTCGTCAAAGAGGAACACCTCCGGCTGCATACACAGGCATCTGGCTATGGCAACCCGCTGTTTCTGTCCACCGGACAGCTGGGCGGGATAGGAGTCCTTCTTGTCCAGCAGGCCCACCCGGTTGAGCAGGGTCTCAGCCAGCGCCTTGGCATCCTCCTCACTTTTGCCCAGCACATTGATGGGGGCCAGGGTGAGGTTTTCCAGCACAGTGAGATGGGGGAATAAGTTGAAGTGCTGGAACACAAACCCGATCTTCAGACGCATCTGCTCCAGGTTTTTGTCGTTGCCAAAGTCCACCTTTTCCCCGTCTATGTAGATCTCGCCACTGTCGGGGATTTCCAGGCCGTTGATACACCGAATCAATGTACTTTTTCCGCTGCCGGAGGGGCCAATGATGGAAACAATATCCCCTTTTTTAATGGAGAGGCTTACATTGTCCACAGCCTTGACATGCTTAAAGATTTTAGTAACACCATCAACTTTTATAATTTCGTTAGTCACTTTCCGCTAATCTCCTCTCCAGCTTGTTGGCAAAGTAGCTTATGGTCATAGTCATTACCAGATAGACCACACTGGCCATACACAAAGGCACAATATAGTTGTAATAGTTGGCGCCCAGCACCTTAGCAGAGGTGAGCAGCTCCACCGCTCCAATGGAGGAGAGCAGGGAAGAGTCCTTAATCAGGGTGATAAACTCACTGATAAAGGGAGGCAATATTCTTTTAAAGGACTGGGGAAGAATAACCAGCTTCATCATCTGCTTATAGGTGAGACCCAAAGCTTTACTGGCTTCCCACTGGCCCTTGTCAATGGATTGGATAGCCGACCGAATCAACTCAGTGGAATAAGCTCCCGAGTTAATACTGATAGCAATGATACCTACCACAAAGGGATTGGGGGTAAAGACCCGGCCGAATAAAAACTTCCAAATCACCGGGCCGCCCAGATAGAAAAAGAGGATCTGCAGCATCATAGGGGTACCCCGGATGATCTGTACATACACGCCACCCAGCATTTTAATAAATTTGTTCCGGCTCATTTTGGCGGCGGCGCCCAGCACACCCAGTATGGTACCAAAAAACAGAGAACACACTGCCACTACCACACTCATTAAGGCGCCTTTGAGCATGTACTGGATATTTTCCGGTGTCAGAAAAACGCTTAATATTTCCATGGGAATATCCTTTCCTTCATACAACAGCAAAATGCCGCACAGATTGTGTGCAGCATTTCGCCCTTACTTAACGGGATTACAGACTGTATTTCTCAACCAGAGCCTGTTTTTCTTCACTCTCGAGGAATTTCTCAATGGCCTTGTTGATGGTCTCCATGAGAGCGGTGCTCTTCTTGGCGGTGATGACGCTCATCTCCTGAACATCGTACTCACCTTCCAGAGCCACATAGACATCGGGGTTTGCCTCCACATAGCTCATACCAACAGCCTTGTCACAAACAACCGCGCTGATAGCGCCAGCTTTCAGACTCTCGAACATTACGGTATAGTCGCCAGGGTGTACCAGTTTGATGCCCTCGTATTTCTCAGCAAGAGACTCTACCACGCCAGCTCCGGAAGTACCCATACCAGCAGCCATGCTGGCGCCGGCCAGATCCTCTTCCTTCTCAATACCGTTGGTCTTGTTGACAATGATTACTTGAGAAGAATCATAGTAGGGCTCAGAGAAGCTGCAGTCTCTTGCAGGGTCATAGGTGAAAGCAGCAACACCAATATCAACAGTACCAGTGTTTACAGCGGAGATAATGGTGGAGAAGTCCATGGGGATGAACTCAACAGGATAGGGCTCCTCTTCGGTGCCGATGTATTTCATCAGCTCGTTTACCATCTCATAGTCAAAACCAGTGATATTACCAGCTTCATCGTAGTACTCAAAGGGTTTGTAGTCGGGAGAGATGCCCACCCGGATGGTACCGGGATTGCCCAGCTCATCCTCAAAGTTGGCCTCTTCCTGGCTGGAGCCGCTGGAAGACTCAGAGGACTGGGAACCGGTAGAAGAAGAATTGCCGGAAGTGCTGGAACAAGCGGCCAGTGACAGCACCAGCACAGAAGCTAAAATCAAAGACAATATTTTTTTCATATTTTACTCCTCCAATAATCATTAGCATGTAATAATGGCAAACCCATCAAACTGATACTTTTTCAGTCCCTGGGTGTCAGCATCAAAGGATACTGCGCCGTTTTTAATATCTTCAAAGGCTTTTGCTACCGCCTGAAGGGTCTTTCCATCCCGAATGGGTTCATTGTGGGAGCAGTACAGGGTATATTGGCTGTACTGGGCCGCCAGTTTTTTCATGGTGCCTGCGTACACATCAAAAGCGCTGTCCAGGCCATCGCTCTTGGTAATGTGGGCGTAGAGACTGGCAGGATAGAAGGTATCTCCGGTAAAGAGGATTTTTTCCTGGTCCTCAGCCAGCATAATGCTGTCAGGGGAATGGCCCGGTGTGGACAGCACCCGGAATTTCCGGTTGCCTAAATCAAATACATGGCCCTCCTCAATGGGGATAATGCTCTGTTTGGGAGTTGCCTTAATGACAAAGGTTTTCAAATCAAAGGGCAGGGGCTTGTGATAGTGGAAAGCCGCCGGCTCAAAGTTGGACTGCACCTCAGAAGTAGCTACCCCTTTATTTAGTCGGGCAATTGCCTGAGGATGGTTGAGCACATGGACCCCTTCAAATTGATAGTTGCCACCGATATGATCGAAATGGGTGTGGGTATTGACAACCAGCAAAGGTTTATCAGAAAGATGTTCCACCTCATTTTTCATATCAAACATGCCCATTCCAGTGTCAATCAGCAGATTCTTCTCGCTGCCCAGAACCAGGTAGGAAATCACTTCCTGAAAGTGGTAGGGCTCGCAAATGGCTATGATCTGGCCAGGCAGCCGATAGATGGAAAACCAGTCGCACTGGGCAGGAATCTTCTCAAACTGGCCGAACTGTTCTCTGGGTTTGTACCAGTCCTCCGGCTGTACCGCGTCTTTTAAAACCGCCATAGATCCAATCGCTCCTTTCTAACACTGCCAGTACATAGTACACCAAAAATATTAATTTGTAAAGTATTTTTATACATCTATTTTCATTTTTGGCGGATTGATTAAATTGTTTATTTGTAGGGGATATTCATTGTGTGTTTTAAACAATTTCCAGTTATAAAATTGGTGTTCTGCCCTTTATTTCTCTTTTCTATGGGATTTTTTGCCTGATTTATCTGTCTTGTATCAAATGAATATATTCACTTAAAATGTATAAATTTCAAATCTCAAAACATTCGATATTGAATATATATACGCTTTTGTATTATATTTCTCGCCTTTACAAACCGTTCTTTCCCATTGTATAATGACAAAAAGTACAGATTGAGGTGAACCCCCTATGAGAATACAAAACTTATCCCGATGGATCTATCCCTTTCTTTTGGCAGGTGTCCTCCTGTCTCTGAGTGCCTGTGGGCAAACCAACCCCTCCAGCCAAACTCCCTCCGAGAGCAGCCAAGGGGAGAGTCTCTCCTCCTCCCAGGATCAATCCAGTGAGGCGGAGTCCTCCCAGCCTGTGGAGGAACCAGTTTCTGCCCCGGAAGCTCAGCCCTCCTCCAGTCTGCCCGATGCCAATTCCCCTGTTGACGCCCCCGATGCCCAGGAGACAGACGAGGAAACCAAGGCCGCCGATCTGCAGAAGTATCTGATAGAGACCTTACCCTCAGAGAGCTATTCCTATTTAAATATCGGGGAACAGGCCGGGGCTATCCACATCGGCTATCTGGATGAAACCACTGTCAAAGAAGCGGTGGCCTCCTATACCGGGCCCCTTTGCCAGGTGGTCTATCAACCGGCTCAATGTTCGGTGGCGCAAAAACTCACTTTGCTGGAAGCAGTAAAACAAAGCGGCCTGATCTCTCAGGAGGTATGGGTAGAACCAGCCAGCCAGGTCCCCGGCGCTTTTGAGGAACTGCATATCTACATCCACGCGCCCGATGAGGAAAAAGCCACCCAAATGGAAAAGGAGATTGGCTCCATCGCAGAGGAACAGGGTTTCCCAGTGGAGTATTTAGAGTATACCCACATGACTTTGGGTGAAAATCCAAATACCTAAAAAATAAAAAAACAGTCCCGAAGGACTGTTTTTTTATTTTTATTAGGCAGGCAGAAGCCCTTTGACCAGGGGAGCGATTCCGCCCACTGCCACAAACAGTACCACCGCGGGGATCACATAGAGCACTACCGGTTTCCACCATCTCTCTACCCGGAATCCCTTAGTGCCAATATTGGCCTCCCGCAAAAAGTTGTCAAACTTCCAAACAAACACAATGTACAGGGCCAAAATCAAACCGCCCAATGGCAAAGCCACATTGCTTGCCATAAAATCCGCCAGCTCAAAACAATCTTTCCCTCCAATGGTCACATTTTTCCATGGCCCATAAGAGAGCATAACCGGCACGCTCATGGCAAACCCCACAACCAGTGTCAACAGGGTGCTTTTCTTCCTGGAAATGGAAAACAAATCACCAATGGATGCGGAGATCCCTTCCACCAGGCCGATCAATGAGGTGGTGGAGGCAATGATGACCAGAAAGAAAAAGGCCGCTCCAAAAAATCTTCCTCCCAGCATCTGGGCAAACAGTTGGGGCATGGTTAAAAAAATCAGATTGGCACCCACATCCGGCGCGATGCCAAAGGAGAAAATGGCGGGGAAAATAACCAGTCCCGCTATCACCGAAATCAGTACGTTGGCCACCACTACCAAAAG
>CALXEL010000112.1 GCA_944387315.1 uncultured Clostridia bacterium | reverse complement strand
GCTCATCTGGTAGAGCGCCACCTTGCCAAGGTGGAGGTAGCGAGTTCGAGCCTCGTAACCCGCTCCAAAAAGAAATGGCAGGTTTATAGGAATATAATCTGCCATTTTTCATAGAAATAAAAGGGATGGGGCGCCATAGCCAAGTGGTAAGGCAGAGGTCTGCAAAACCTTTATCCACCAGTTCAAATCTGGTTGGCGCCTCCAAAAGAAAAACACCAGTCAAACGACTGGTGTTTTTCTTTTTTTGCCCCTCCGGTTGTGCCAGAAAAGGTTTTTCGCTATAATAGTGGTGTTATAGTAAAACTGCAATGGAGATGTGATAAAATGTATCGGCAGGAATCTATATTTCGGCAAGGCACTATTCTATTTTTTATTACCTTGGCTGCTGACATGGTTTGTTTGGGATTAAACTTGGGAATTGGTTATCTGCTTCCTACTACTTTAGGGTTTTGGTTGTTACTTTTTAGTTCTCTGCTTGTATATGGAGGGCTGATCTGGTTTTATATCTATACCAGAGGGGAAAAGGACGCAGAGCCACATCTCTATAAAAAAGATATTTTACAAGATCCCTATCGTGGGCTAAAAGTTGGATTGGTAGCAATGTTTCCGTACCTCTGTGCATTGCTTTTTCTAATACTGCCTATGTATGGATTTGACGCGTCTCTTACCGATTGGTTTAAGCTTCTTAGCGTCCCATTTTTACCCATTTTATCTTTTATTTTGCCTGTAGATGGAGCAGACGGCCTCAGTTGGCTTACCATATTGTGGTCCGGGGCGTTGTATCTTATTATCCCAGCTGTCAGCGGTATTGCCTATATCGTAGGATATAATCATACAGTAGATGAAATTCAAAAAGCCATGAATTCTAAAAAGGAAGATAAAAACTAGCATAACCTCTTTTATAGGCTGCATAGCCTTAATTGGGGTGATGCACAATGGAGAAAAAATTGCCTTATCTTCTTTTTTTACTGTTAGTGGGAACCATCTTCTTTGGGGGGTATACCGCCCTTAAACTTACCGCTGTACAACCTGTATCCCTCAATATGAGCTTTGCTCCTCAAATTGTACTGGATCCTGGTCATGGCGGACCAGATGGCGGCGCGGTAGGGGTAGACGGCATTGTTGAAAAAGAGATCAATTTGGCAATTGGGCAGAAGTTACGGGATTTATTGGTACTCAACGGATTTCAGGTGACTATGACACGAGAAGATGACCGTTCTATCCATGATGAGGGTGTCACCGGTATTCGCAACCAAAAAGTTTCCGATATGAACAATCGATTGGAAATCATGCAGAAGTATCCAGAAGCCACCTTTGTCAGCATCCATCAAAATCAGTTCAGCGCTTCTCAATATAGTGGAGCCCAGGTTTTTTACAGTCCCAATAATCCGGCCAGCCAGACATTGGCCGCTATTACACAGCGGCGATTAAAGGAAATGCTGCAGCCAGAAAATAATCGGGAATATAAAAAAGCCGGCTCCGAGCTGTTTTTGCTCTACTATGCCCAATGTCCGGCTGTGCTAATAGAGTGCGGTTTTCTGTCTAACTCCCAGGAAGCCCATAAACTGATACAGGAAGAATATCAAAATCAGGTCGCTTTTGTAATTTTTTCATCCATTATGGAATTTACAAACTATTCCTATTCTCCAGAATAGGCAGGAGGCAGTTATGGCAAAAACAAAGACAGTATATATTTGCAGATCCTGTGGATACGAAACAGCAAAATGGTATGGCAAGTGTCCCGAATGTGGGGAATGGAATACCTTTGAGGAGCAGTTTCGACAGCCAGCCAAGGCAGTTCCAACCAGCTCATCCGCCCCTTTTGTACCAGTGCAGGTCAACACACTGGACCAGATCTCCTCAGAGGAGCGGCAACGAATTTCTACAGGGCTTGGAGAATTGGATCGGGTATTGGGTGGAGGAATCGTTCCAGGTTCAGTGATACTGCTCAGCGGTGATCCCGGGATTGGTAAATCTACAATTTTGTTACAGATTTGTCAGTATCTGGGGCAAAGTCAGAAGGTTCTCTATGTATCTGGCGAGGAAAGTGGACGTCAAATTAAGCTGAGAGCAAGCCGATTGGGAGTGGTTACTTCCAATTTGTTTCTGGCTGCCCTCACCGATATTGAACAGGTTGTGCATACAGTACATCAAATGAAACCGGATATTGTCATGATAGACTCTATTCAGACCATGAATCGCTCTGATATTTCCTCTTCCTCTGGCAGTGTAACACAGGTACGGGAATGTACCCAACAGATGATTGGTGTTGCCAAAGGATTGGATATTCCTGTTTTTCTGGTGGGGCATGTCAATAAAGATGGTGCCATTGCCGGTCCAAAAGTATTGGAACATATGGTGGACGCTGTCCTGTATTTTGAGGGAGAACGGCATCAGTCCTATCGAATTCTGCGGGCAGTGAAAAACCGTTATGGTTCCACCAATGAAATCGGTGTATTTGAGATGACCGAGACAGGTTTGGTAGAGGTTGAAAATCCCTCTCTCATGCTGTTGTCAGGCAGGCCACAAAATGTATCAGGAACCTGTATTTCCTGTGTTATGGAGGGTTCTCGCCCTATTCTGGCGGAAGTACAAGCCTTGGTCAGCAAAACAGCTTTTGGTACTCCCCGGCGGATGTCGACTGGCTTTGATTTTAACCGGACTGCTTTGTTATTGGCGGTACTGGAAAAACGTTGCGGATACTTTTTTGGAGCACTGGATGCCTACATCAATGTAGTGGGAGGACTGCGGCTGGATGAGCCAGCAGCGGATTTGCCAGTAGCTTTGGCGTTGGTATCCAACTTAACCGATCGGGTGCTCAGCGACCGATTTGTAGCCATGGGAGAAATTGGACTGGCAGGGGAGATTCGCTCGATTTCGCATATTCAGGCTCGAGTCAATGAAGCCTACCGTTTAGGATTTAAAACTTGTATTGTTCCCAGCCATAATCTTGCTCAAATCAAAACAGTCGATATGCCTGATCTGGAATTGATTGGTGTACGTACTATCTCAGAAGCGTGTAAGCTGATCGGCAGATAGAGGTGGTTTTGGGGGAAGGGGCTGAGGTTCTTCATAGTAGATACATTCCTGGATTTTTCCCTTCCCTGGAAAGGTGGCCAAATCCTTGGTGCAATAACCTTCCTTTTGGTAAAGACAGTTTTTGCTGCATGTAATCAGATTCATACCCAGCATCCTTTTTCTGTGTATTTTTCTGACCTATTGTTTGTTCCTCTCAAAAAAATATGCATGAAGGCTTTTAAAAGCCTCATAAAATCCACTGCTTTAGACAGACTAAACAAGGTAATACCTGGTTTGGAAGAACTGTCTAGGTAGTGGATTTTTTGATAGAGGAGCGCGATGGCTATGAAATGGAAATGGTGCGGATTAATGATTCTTTCCCTGTTGATGATGGGTGTGGGGCAGATTCCTAAACGCATTTTAGACAGTGTGCCAACGGTAGAATATGTACGTCCCAGGTGGGAGACAGAAAATCAAACAATCAGTTGTCTGGGCATTGTATATGCCAAAGAACAGGTAGAAATTTATTTTGATCTTCCCATTTACCCCACCCAGATCCTAGCGCAAGTAGGACAGCAGGTGCAGGCAGGAGAAAATCTGGCGGTACTGGATACCCAAAAAACAAAGTCTATTTTAGCCAATGCGGCATCATTTGAGAGGCAAACTTTGGCCAACTTTGCAGCGTTGCAGGAAGAAGGCCAGCTAGCCCAGACAAGCAGCCCGGAAATGCTGGAACAGTACCAGGAATTGTTGGAACAGTACAACTCACTCTATGGATTGGAGAGAATACAGCAGACCTATTATCTCCAAGAGTATGTCAGTTCACCAATTTCCGGAACGGTAACCCAGGTCAATTTAAATACAAATGTTTTGTTTCAGTCCACACAGCCAGCTTTTATTGTGTCTGATTTATCCTCCTATAAGGTGATCGTCTCGATTCCTCAGGATCAGATGGACCGGGTAGCACCTGGAAATTCTGTTGTCATTACCGCTAGTGGGACAGGAAATACACAATTTCGCGGTACTGTGAACAAAATTTATCCCACCTCCACCCGTCAATTTTCCGGTACTGTACAGGAGGCGACAGTGCAGGCGGAAATTACCCTGGAAACCAACCAGGATACCAGAAATTTAAAACCTGGATATACCGTCACAGCAAATATAGATTGTTCCAGTCCCCAAAATATGCTCACTGTCCCATATGAATCGGTCAACCAGGATGAAAATAACCAGGAATTTGTATATCTGCTGGAAAATGGCCAAGCGGTTCGTCAAGATATAGTAACAGGCCGAGAGATTTTAGGACGGGTAGAAGTTACCCAAGGATTGAGTTCAGAGGATATTGTGGTATTCCAGGCCCAAAGCATTCCTAGAACCGCCACAGCTGTATATATTACAGGAGAAGCTGTTTATGATTGATTATCTGATCCATGTCTTTCGCAACATCAGCAGAAAGAAAGTGCGGAGCATATTAACCATTCTATCCATTGGTATTGGCGTTGCTTCGGTAGTACTCGTTGGTTCCATTGGAAATATTGGAAAAGATACCATCACCCAAGAGATCGAAAGTTTTGGTATTGGTTCTTTATCAGTCAGCGTGGATACCAGCAAGGATTCTAGAGCAAAACTGTCTGAGCAGCAACTGTCTATGATCCAGACAATACCAGGGGTTTCAGATGCCAACCCTATTTTAATGGAATATACCCAAGCCAGTATGTGTGGTCTGACTGGTTCCTGTGTGGCATGGGGAGTGGAAGGGGGAAATGAACAGATAATTTCTTTCTCGCTGCTTCATGGACGGCTGTTGGATGAAGAGGATGTAAATGCCTGTGCCAAAGTATGTGTATTAGATGAAAATATGGCAAAGGCCTATTATAAACGGACAAATATTGTAGGAAAATACGTGGAGATCAAACTGGCATCCGGAACAGAAGCCTTTGAAGTAATTGGTGTAGTTGCTTCAGGAGGCAATATTATGCAGAATATGCTCAACAACTATATTCCACACTTTGTTTATCTTCCTTACACCACTTTAAGTACTATGGCAGGTAAAGAAAATTTTGACCAGATCGCTGTACAGGTGGAGGACAGTGACAAGGTTGACCAAGTGGGAGAAAAAATTATTGAGAGCTTGCAAAGCCAAGGAAATATATATGCAGAGGCATATCGGGCAGAAAATTTATTTGCGCAAAAACAAAAATTACATCGCATTCTAGACATTGTGACAGGAATTTTGTCCGCAGTAGCAGCGATTTCATTGGTTGTCGCCGGATTGGGTATTATGACCATTATGTTGGTCTCGGTCAATGAACGCACCCGAGAAATAGGTATCAAGAAAGCGCTGGGAGCTAATAAAGGTAAAATTATGGCAGAATTTGTGCTGGAATCCTGTATCCTGTCTTTGTTGGGAAGTGGGGGAGGTATTCTGGTAGGGGAAGCGGTAATTCAGGTTGGAGGATTTTTGTTTGGAGTAGAAGTGACCCCACAGATAGATCTTCTTCTTTTAGTAACGATAGTAACAGTCATACTGGGTGTAGCATTTGGAGTTTATCCAGCTTTACAGGCTGCCAAACTGGCACCGGTAGATGCGTTGCGTTTTGAGTAACAAAAAGCGGATATCAAAAATAGCTACTTGGAAATCCAAGTGGCTATTTTAGTTTGACAGGAAAGATAAAATGTGGTATCCTAAAAAAGAAGTTATTAATTTCGCAAAATAAAAATTTTGCGAAATTAAGGGGAGGCATTTTATGAAGCCAGAAATACTCAATGACTGTCCACAAGTTTTGCGAGACTTTCTATTTTATATGGAAACCATCAAAGGACGTTCCTCTAAAACAGTCTCCGAATATTATCTGGATCTGCGAACCTATCTTCGATATTTGAAATGTGTAAAAATAACTGGTGTAAATCCGTTTCAATTGACCGTTGATGAGTTTCGTGAAATCTCTATACAGGATATTCCAACCCAGCTTATCTGTTCTGTTACTCTATCCGATATTTATGGGTACTTAAATTTTGTGTTGGATCAACGACAGAACTCTGCAAAAACACGCTCCCGTAAGGTTACCAGTATACGTTCATTCTATAAATATTTGAACACCAAAACCGAGTTGCTCCCTGTCAATCCAGCAAAGGATCTGGAAGTACCATCCATAAGAAAATCCATTCCCAAATATCTGACACTGGAAGAAAGCATGGAACTGCTGAGCAGTATAGACGCCAATAAAAATCCCAGAGACTATTGTATGATTGTACTCCTTCTCAATTGCGGCATGCGTGTTTCAGAGCTTGTGGGAATCAATACCCAGGATATTCGGGACAACACCCTCAAACTGCTGGGAAAAGGAAACAAAGAACGTGTGGTCTATCTCAATGACGCTTGCATCTCCGCTTTAAAGGGATGGATGGATGTCAGAACCGCTCCCAGCGGCGGAAAAGACCGCAACGCCGTCTTTTTGGGCAGAGGTGGAAAACGTTTGACTACCCGTCGGGTAGAACAGATTCTGGAGGGTTATCTCAAGCCCATTGGCCTATCTGGCAAGGGCTATTCCCCCCACAAATTGCGCCATACAGCGGCTACGCTAATGTATCAAAACGGTGGTGTGGACGTGAGGATTCTCAAGGAAGTTTTGGGACATGCCAATTTGGCCACAACTGAAATCTATACCCACATATCAGACAGACAACTGGAAAAGGCAGCTGAGAGCTCCCCTCTCGCCAACTTTAAGCTTAATCAAAGAAAAAATCAGAGAAAAAAGTGAGAAAAACTGGTATATAAGATTCCTTCCAAAGCCGCGCCAAAGCCCAAAATGATTGTAAAGATAATAAACTTTACAGTATATTCTGTAACACTGGCTCTCCCCTCCCCACTGGAATTGCCCCGCAGTTGACCCCAAAAATATCTGCTGAATCCAAAGGCTTCCCGGCAGCCATAAAACAGGCAAATAGCGCTGATCAGAGCATTGGGCAACATTAGAACCATCACAATAATCAATGCATTGGAAGAATAGGCACCAATCATACCGGCAGCGGTGATACCAAACCCCATCCCCTTAAAGAATGGCATGAATAAGATAAAGGGTGCCGCTACAGCACAGAACCCGCAGATATATAAAAAAGCCAGATGGATAAAGGAGGATAAAAATGCAGAATATAAGACCTGTTGGATGGTCTGATCCGAGCGCTTGGCGAAGAAGCCGGTTAAAATGGGCCCAAGCTGGTTGGCCAGCTGTGAGTCTAAGGCCTGAGAGACCCTGCTTCCTATCCAGATACCAAGGACATAGATAGCGGCCATAGATAGAATAAAGCTGTGATCTCTGAGATACTGGGCGCCATAACGTCGATAATATCGAATTCGTATGGCAGTGGCAGGTCTAATTTTCAGCATGGGAAGCCCCACCGTCCTTTCCTTTTACAAGGGATTGTCCTTACTGTTGACATATATATGAGCTTGGACGCTTTTTTATCCCTGTGTGCAAAGGTTTGCTTTTTGTATCTGCCAGGACAGTATGGCTTACAGAGTGAGACCATAAAAAAACACCGCCTAAGCGGTGTTTTTCATTTTTTATTCAGCTAAGGCCGCCTTTATCATAATGGCACATTCCAAACGCTTCTTTTCCAACTCACAAGCGAGAGCAAAAGATTTGTGGATATCCCCACAATACTGCATATTGTTGGCGTTACATCCACCACTACAATAAAATTTAGCCCAGCATTTTTGACAATCTGGTTTACCATAAACTGTCGCCAGAGCAAACTGATCCTTAATTGTAGTGTCAATGGACTGATCCAACACCGAGCCCATCTTCCACTCCTCATGGCCAACAAACTGATGACAGGGATAGACATCCCCATCTGGGGTAACAGCTACATATTCATTGCCGCATCCACAGCCCCGCAGCCGTTTAATCGCACAGGGCCCTTGATCCAAATCCAGCATAAAGTGGAAGAAATTGAAGCCAGTGCCAGCTTTCTTTCGCTCAATGAGAATCTTAGAGAGGCGCTCATACTCAGCAAAAATAGCCGGAAGATCTTCCTCAGTTAAAGCGTATGGCATAGAGGAGTCTGTCACTACAGGCTCCACAGAAATCTGGTCAAAGCCCAACTGGTTGAGATGCAGCACATCTTCCGCAAAATCAAGATTGTATTTTGTAAAAGTACCTCTTACGTAATACTGATCAAACGGATTGCCAGGTGCCAGCCGTTTTTCTACCAGCCGCTGAAATTTTGGCATAATGCTGTCATAACACCCGGTGCCATCTACTCGGGTACGAACCCGATCATTGACCTCTTTCCGACCATCGGTGGAGAGCACCACATTGGACATCTCCTGATTGATGAAATCAATCTTATCGTCAGTCAGCAGTACTCCATTGGTGGTAATGGTAAACCGGAACAATTTATTGTACTCTTTCTCTTTAGAACGGGCGTATTTTACAATCTCTTTTACCACATCAAAGTTCATCAGTGGCTCGCCGCCAAAAAAGTCCAACTCCAGATTGTGCCGTCCCTGGGAATATTTGAGCAGATAATCGATCGCTTTGTATCCAACCTCCAAAGGCATCAGCATTCTGCCTTCGTGGTAATCTCCCTTACCAGCAAAGCAGTATTCACAGCGCAGGTTGCAGTCATGTGCAATGTGCAGACACATAGCTTTTACCGGCGAGGAAACCATCATATTGGAAAATTGCGCATAGTCGTCCTCGGAAAACAGCTGTCCAGCTTCACTGAGCTCCACCATTTCGGCGTAGGTATCCAAAATCTCCTGCCGGTTGTATTCACCCAAAAAAGCCTCTAGAATATTCGCAGGGCACTCCTTTGCCAAAGGCGCTTCCACCAAATCCAGCATATTATAAAACAGCTTGTCTACCACATGAACGGCGCCGCTGTTTACATCCAATACAATATAAAATCCGTTGAGTGTGTACTTATGTGTCATGGAAACCTCCACAGTTTAGCTGTATCACTAAAACAAGAAATGATTTTAAGGCAAAATTTTAGGGACAGAAACTGTCCCTAAAAATTTTCTTACGAAAAATTTTCCTTACTTCTGTCTCTCGCACTTCTGGTTGGCTACAGTACAGGAAGTTTTGCAAGCGGACTGGCAGGAAGCCTGGCACTCGCCGCAACCGCCTTTTACAGCAGTCTCTTTCAGGTTTGCTTTATTCAAGGTCTTTACATGTTTCATCGTCTGATACCTCACAACATTTTTGTAGTAAAAACACTAAATTACAGATATTATAACATAAATTGGAACAGGTTTCAATATCTTCTTCTTTTCCTGATATTGACTCCCAAAACACCGCCGATGGAGCCGCTTAGGGCCAAAATTAACCATTTTAAAAAGGTTCTCATTCCAAAGCCATCATCGCTTACCATCAAGCTACTTAACAGGAATAGTAAAAACAGACAGCTGCCACACAGTAGCCCCAACAGCAAGCCATGTTCTCCCAATATTCTGGCGCAACAAAAACCTGCGGCAATAGCCCCTAAAATCCCAGCACACAGTGCCATGGGTTCAATGGCGCCATGGGGTAAATCTTTAACCGACAAAAGCAGCGCAAACAGCAGCAAAAAAGCCGCCATAATTACAAGACCTATGCAACAGGAAAAAGCAACGGCCCGTATCCGACTGCCCCATCCGGATTTTTCCGGCTTTGATCTGTTATTGCCCATCCCAAAATCCTCCTTATGCTACGCCATACTTCTCACAATTAAGGATATTCATCTCAGGATGGAGATATGCTTACTTGCGCTCCGCAGCACTGTTGTTGGCCTCAATAGCCCACCGGGCAATCCGAATCTTGGTGCGGTCGCCGCTGGTTTCAATGAGTACAGTATCATCTTTTAAGCTGACTACCCGGCCAATGATACCACCACGAGTCAAAACCTCATCCCCTACTTCCAGCTTGGCCCGCATCAACTGAACTTCTTTGTCTTTTTTCTTCTGGGGACGAAGGAACAAAAAGTACAGCAGGGCAAACATTGCCACCATAACAAGCAGCTGTGTCATAAAGACATCTCCGCTGGCAGCAGCCTCTAAAAGAATCAAATTCATTTTGACACCTCCAAAAAAGATACAGGTAATAGTATACCGTCTTATTTAAAAAGTTGCAATAAAATTCAGAAAATTTTTGGGAGAAAATTGTAAAAAAGCTCAAAAACAATTAGATTCGCTTGCCTAAAATCGGAATCCAATAATCATGAAAGGCCTGGTAAGTACCTTCATCCAAAGCTGCCCGGATTTTCTCCATCAAAGTATTGTAGAAATACAGGTTATGCATCACAGCCAACCGCATCCCCAACATTTCTCCCGCTTTGATTAGATGGCGGATATATGCCCTGGAATGGTTCCGACAAACAGGACAGTCACATTGGCTGTCTATTGGACTGTCATCCAGTTCATATTTTGCGTTGTTAATATTGATGATACCGCTCCAGGTAAAGAGATGACCATGGCGGGCATTTCGGCTGGGCATAACACAATCGAAGAGATCCACACCTCGATAGACCCCCTCAATGATATTGACTGGCGTTCCCACTCCCATAAGATATCGAGGCTTGTCCGCCGGCATATAAGGTTCCACCGCGGAAATAATCTGATACATTTCCTCAGCGGTTTCCCCCACCGCCAATCCCCCAATGGCATAGCCATCCAAATCCAAATCAGCAATGGTTTTCATATGCTCAATCCGGAGCTCCTCAAAGGTGGAACCCTGGTTAATACCAAACAACATCTGATGGGGATTGATGGTGGTCTCCAAAGTATTGAGACGGTTCATCTCCCGTTTGCATCGTTTCAACCAGCGAACAGTCCTGGAAATAGACTGTTTGGTATAATCATAAGTGGCTGGGTTTTCAATACACTCATCAAAGGCCATAGCAATGGTGGAAGCCAGATTGGACTGGATTCGCATACTCTCTTCCGGCCCCATAAAAATCCGCTTTCCATCAATGTGAGACTGGAAATAGACCCCTTCTTCCTTAATGGTACGCAGCTGGGCCAGAGAAAACACCTGAAATCCGCCACTGTCGGTCAGAATGGGACGATCCCACCCCATAAAACGATGGAGACCACCCAATTGATGAATCTTGTCATCACCGGGACGCAGGTGCAGATGGTAGGTATTGCAAAGTTCCACCTGACATTTCAGTTCCTTGAGATCCAGGGAAGAAACGCCGCCTTTGATAGCAGCAGATGTTCCCACATTCATAAAAGCAGGGGTTTGCACCACACCGTGAACCGTTGTAAAAATGCCCCGCCGGGCGGAGCCCTCTTTTTTTAGCAGTTGATACATTCGTGTAAACTCCTTTGATTTTTCAGCCTGTTGCCACTAGTAGAGGAACATGGCATCTCCAAAACTGTAAAAACGATACCGTTCCTCCACCGCCTTTTCATAGGCATGCATGGTATGCTCATAGCCAGCGAATGCGCTGACCAGCATAATCAGCGTACTTTCCGGCAGATGAAAATTGGTAATCATCACATCCAAAGCCTTAAACTCATAACCAGGATAGATAAAAATATTGGTATAGCCCTCGCACTGGGTAAAGGGTTCACCGGGCTTTGCCACCGATTCCAAGGTCCGGCAGCTGGTGGAACCAACTCCTACCACCCGTTTGCCGGCGGCCTTGGTACGATTGATTAGATCAGCAGTCTCCTGGGACATAAAATAGTGCTCAGAATGCATTTGATGCTGTGTAATGTCATCTACCTTTACAGGCCTAAATGTCCCTAAACCTACATGAAGAGTGATGTATGCAAACTCTACTCCTTTAGCTTTCAGTCGCTCCATCAGCTCAGGAGTGAAATGGAGCCCCGCAGTGGGAGCAGCAGCAGAGCCAGGCTCTTTGGAGTACACTGTCTGATACCGTTCTTTGTCCTCCAATTTGGCGGTAATATAGTGGGGTAACGGCATTTGACCAATCTGATCCAAAATCTGATAGAAATCCCCCTGGTAGTGGAACCGAACCAACCGGTTGCCCCCTTCCACCGAGGAGAGTACCTCCGCCTTGAGCAGCCCTTCCCCAAAGGAAAAGACTACCCCTGTTTTGGCTTTCTTGCCAGGTTTCACCATAACCTCCCAGACATCGGGTTCTGCTTTCTGCTCTAAAAGCAAGAACTCAATGGCTCCTCCGGTGTCCTCCCTTTTGCCATACAGCCGCGCGGGCAATACTCTAGAATTGTTTACTACAATCAAATCCCCAGGTTCCAGCAAATCCACAAGATCATAAAAATGCCGGTGCTCAATCTCACCGGTTTTACGGCTCATTACCATCAGTCGGGAGTGATCTCTGGGCTCGATGGGGGTTTGGGCAATCAGTTCATCGGGAAGATGAAACCAAAATTCGGACTTTTTCATTTCTGTCCCTTTCCTTATTCAATGACTTGATATAAAAGGTTTGACAACCTTGCATACAGATGATAAGATATAAAAAATAGCTGCGTTTTTATCCAACGCAGGTCTATGCAACAATTCCCAGATAGAGGCGCGTCTTTAAATAGTAGCCCACCAGCGAGATTGCCAAATCGCCAGCAGCTTGGGCAAAAGGTAAAGTCGCCGAAGGAATACAGTACGGCGGCTGTGTTCCTGGTTGCCAAGGGTCGAACAGGCCGGTGACTGTCATCATTGCAAGTTATGATGGAGAGCTATCTGACCAAAAGAAAAGCGGCAGCATTACCTGCCGTTTGGGTCAACATCTCTATTATATTGCAATGGCAGCCGGTTTTCAACCGGTTTTTTTATTTCACAAATTTGTTGTATTCAGGCTCTTTTTATAAGGAACCTGCCTCCCCTGTGGAGAATATATTAAAAATGAAGGGAATTCGGTACAATATGAAACAGTATCAGGTAGGAGTTATTGGCGCAACCGGTATGGTTGGCCAGCGTTTTATCTCTCTTTTGGCCAATCATCCATGGTTTAAACTGTCTGTTTTGGCAGCTTCTCCCCGCTCCGCAGGAAAAACTTATCTGGAGGCGGTAGGAGATCGTTGGGTTATGCCAGAACCTATTCCGGCGCAAGTTGCTTCTATGCGGCTGCTGGACGCCTCGGATGTGGCTGCGGTGGCTTCTAAGGTTGATTTTGTCTTCTGCGCTGTAGACATGAAAAAAGAGGAGATCCGGGCTTTGGAAGAAGCTTACGCCAAGGCAGAATGCCCTGTGATTTCCAACAACTCAGCACATCGCTTTACTCCCGATGTTCCTATGATCATTCCTGAAATCAATCCGGAACACGCCGAAATTATTGCTGCCCAACGCAAACGTCTGGGAACCAAACGGGGATTTATCGCAGTCAAATCCAACTGCTCCATTCAAAGCTATGTACCTGCCCTCCATCCCCTGCGGGAATTCGGCATCGAAAAGGTACTGGTTTGTACCTATCAGGCTATTTCAGGCGCAGGCAAAACCTTTGATACCTGGCCGGAAATGGTGGACAATGTAATTCCGTACATAGGCGGCGAGGAAGAAAAAAGTGAGAAGGAACCTCTGAAAGTTTGGGGCGACATTGTCGGGGATGCCATTGTCCCCGCCTCCTCCCCCTCTATCACCACACAATGTTTCCGGGTTCCAGTGTCTGATGGTCACATGGCAGCAGCCTTCGTTAAATTTGCCAACAAACCTGATGAAGCTACCATTAAGGAAAAATGGGCCCAGTTTGCAGGCGAGCCACAAAAGCTGCATTTGCCTTCTGCCCCCAAACAGTTTATCTACTACTTTGAGGAAAATGATATGCCCCAGACCAAGCTGCACCGCAACTTGGAAAATGGCATGGCTGTCTCGGTGGGCAGGCTGCGTCCCGACACCCAATACGACTATAAATTTGTCTCCCTCTCCCACAATACCCTGCGGGGTGCTGCTGGTGGCGGGGTGCTGCTGGCAGAACTGCTGGCGGCGAAAGGTTATTTCGATTAATCATCCCCCAGAAAGGTGTGTCCGTTTATGAAAAAAACGATTTTTACCGGCTCTGCCGCAGCTATGATTACCCCTATGCACCCGGATCAGTCCATTGATTACCCAACCTTTGGAAAGCTGATTGAGGAACAGATTGCCGGCGGCACCGACGCTTTAGTCATCTGTGGCACCACTGGAGAATCCTCCACCATGACCGATGAGGAGCACGTAGAGGCCATTGCTTTTGCTGTAAAACAAACCGCTCACAGGGTGCCTGTAATCGCCGGCGCCGGCAGCAACGACACCCGCTACGCCATCTGGCTTTCCAAAGAGGCTCAGGCGGCTGGCGCTGATGCTTTGCTCCAGGTAACCCCCTATTACAACAAAACCTCTCAGGCTGGTTTGGTGCGGCACTTTACCCAAATTGCTGATGCTACCGATCTGCCGGTTATCTTGTACAATGTGCCCTCCCGTACTGGAGTAGACATCAAACCTCAAACCTATTTGGAGCTTTCCAAACACCCCAATATTGTAGCTGCCAAGGAAGCCAATGGGAATCTTTCAGAAATTGCCCACGCTATCTCTCTGTGTGGTGACCAGCTGGATATTTATTCCGGCAATGATGACCAGATTGTCCCCATCCTTTCCCTGGGAGGAAAAGGCGTTATTTCGGTTCTGGCGGATGTAATGCCTCGTCAGGCACATGCTATTTGCCAATTGTATTTCGATGGAAAAGTCAAGGAAAGTGCCCAGCTTCAGTTGGAGCTGCTGCCATTGATTCATGCTCTGTTCAGCGATGTTAACCCCATTCCCGTCAAGGAGGCGCTCAATTTGATGGGTTATGCTGCCGGTCCCTGCCGGGAACCACTGGTACCTATGTCTGAGGCAGGTAGAGCCGCCCTGTTGCAGGTACTCAAAGACTACAAACTGGTTGACTAAAGGAGCAGCAGAACTATGACAAGAATCATTCTGACAGGCTGTAACGGAAAAATGGGCGCGGTGGTTTCCGGCTATGCCAAAAAGCAGGAAGACTGTGTCATTGTGGCAGGACTGGACCGATCCTCCGATCAAAAGTGGGATTACCCTGTTTTTACCGACCTTGCTTCCTGCAATATTCCAGCAGATGTGGTACTGGATTTTTCCAACGCTGGTGGACTGGAAACCTCCCTGCAATTGGCATTGGCTCATAAACTTCCTTTGGTAGTGGCCGCCACCGGCCATACAGAAGAACAGCTTGCGCAGCTTCATGAGGCGTCCACACAAATCCCAGTTTTCCGTTCTGCTAACCTCTCTTTGGGAATCAATTTGCTATTGGAACTGGTGAAAAAAGCGGCAGCTGTACTGGGAAGCAGCTGCGATATTGAGCTGGTGGAAAAACATCACAACCAGAAAATTGACGCACCTAGCGGTACTGCTCTGATGATCGCCAATACCATTGCTTCCGCCCTGCCTGAACAGCCGGAATTTGTCTATGACCGGCATGATCGACATGAGAAGCGGCCACCCAACGAAATCGGCGTACATACCATTCGTGGTGGCACCATTGTAGGGGAGCACACCGCTCTGTTTATCGGTCAGGATGAGGTTTTGGAAATCAAACATGAAGCTCTTTCCAAAGAAATTTTCGCGGTAGGTGCCTTTCGCGCCTGTAGTTTTCTGGCAAAACAAGCTCCTGGAGAATACAACATGCAGGACCTGGTTGCGGCAATAGGAGGGTAAGTGTATGAATGGTGTTTCAAAGATTCTGATTACAGAGGATGTCGCTCTGGTCAGTTTTTCCAAGCTGCCTGCTAGTTTAAAGGAAATTTGTGAAATTTTCAAAACCTTTGCCCAGGGTAAAATCAATATTGATATGATCTCTCAGTCGGCACCACACAAAAACAGTGTCAGTTTAGCTTTTACTGTCCCCGGCCAGCAGCTGATGCAGGCCCTTGCTATGATCAATCACCTAAGGGCAACCAATCCTTCCCTAAAGCCCATGGTAAGCAGCTCCAATTATAAAATCCAGCTGTTCGGTGAGGAAATGCGCCATATGCATGGCGTAGCGGCTGCGGTTATGGATTGTGTCCTAAAAGAAAACGCTGAACTCAATTTGATTACCACCTCCGAGATTGATATTTCTCTCTTGGTTACTTCAGCCCATCTGGAACAAGTGGTACAATCTCTTCAGGAAGTATTCCAAGTCACTGCCACTGTAGTAGAAACCCATTAGTTACCCCAACACAAAATAAAAAGCCTTCAGCACTGCTGAAGGCTTTTTTAAATGGAAATTAAGACTCCAAGTATTCTTCCAAACAGAGCCCCTGCTCCATAATCTCTTTGGCCGCCTCTTTCCCCACATACCGGTAATGCCAGGGCTCGTAAGTAATTTGTGTAACGTCCTCCTTATCAGAGGGATAGCGAAGAATAAACCCATATTCGTGGCAGTGGGCCATCAACCACTTTTGTTCCGGAGTATCTGCCTGCCGGTTATCCAGTACCTGAAAAGAACTGGACACAATATCCAAAGCTAAACCAGTTTGATGTTCGCTGGTTCCCGGCAATGTCACCCATCGGGCAGCTTCCTCTTTGGCCTGGGCTTCCCCATATCCCATGGCTAGATATTCAGCCACCTTATTGTCATATAAGACTGTCTGCCTCTCATAGGAGCGGTAGGCAGAACAAACCAGCGGAGAAAGGCCCTCAGCTCTTGCAGCTGCTAACATTTCCTGAACAGCGTCATAGATTCTGGCATCCACATAATACCCCTCATCCAGCTGCAGCATATCTACTGTATAATCAGCGTCCAATGGATGATCCTTGTTAACCAACATCAAAGCCCAATCCTGGTCAGAGGTTGGATCTGTTGATTCAGAGCTATCAGAAGATGAAGAACTTTCGCTTTCCTCCGGTTGAGAACTAGTCAGAGAGGATGTTATATCCGAAGAGGATGAGCCTTGTGAATCTTCTATATCCTCACCCCGACTGGTATTCCACATCCAGGCTAGAAAGGCTCCCGCCCCCACCAGCAAAACAAGTAACATAAAAGTGAGTGTATTACTTTTCTTTTTCATGCTATCTCCTATCTATTGGCTTTAAGAAATTAGTGTTTTATTTATGGCATTAATATAAGCTTTAATACTAGCTTCCAAAATATCGGTGCTCAGTCCCCGTCCAGTGACAATGTCATCTCCCTTACGAATTTTTACAATGGCTTCACCCAGTGCATCCTCACCATCAGTGATAGCCTGGATAGAGTAGTT
>CALXEL010000111.1 GCA_944387315.1 uncultured Clostridia bacterium | reverse complement strand
ATGGGTTGCGGCCTACTATTCTAGAATCGATTGTGAACTGGCTTGTGATGACCGGGTTGTCTCTCTCTTGGGAGAGGAGAAGAAGCTGGATTACGGCAAAGCGCTGGTAGACCTTGTAGCCCAGCGTTCTGCTCTGGCCAACTTTGGATGTGCTGCTACCACTATGGCTATGGGCCCGGGTAAAATGAAAGAGAGAATCTCCTTTATTATCCATCATCCCCACACTGCGGCGCCCGCTTTTCTGGTGGTTGTGCTTTCGGTGGCCCTACTGGTTAGCTGTACCTTCACTGGGGAGGTATCTTTAACACAGCAGGAAGCGTTGGATCGCTTAATGGAAAGTATCCAGTATGAAAACAGTACTATATCCTTTACCATTCCCGCAGGATACGATCAGCCGGAAAACTGGAATATTCAGGTATACGGCCGGGCGAAAATGGGGGATGACGGATATATGAGCGTACATCTCTTTGAGGAGGAAAACCAAGCCCACAGCTGGCAAAAAGGGGCTACCTATCCCATAGATCTTGGCCAAACACAGTATGTTGAGCTTTGGCTGGACGCTCAATTGGAAGGTGGAGAGCAGGGAATGGCGGTGGACCTGCTGGATGTGGCCAACGGCGGCCCAGTTGTTTCGGCTGTCCCCGAGGGATATCACACAGTTGCGGTTCAATTCCCCCTGTATGATATGGAGGGTGCCCCAGTTTTGGTAACGGAAGCGCAACCCTTTACCGCTCAACTTCAGTTGCCTCAGGGATGGAGTGTCACCTTGCCAGAAACAGCGGAGGCCAACCGGCAGATTCTAAATCTCTATTCCCAGGCGGAAATCTGGGAAGGGGAAACCTATGTGGGAACCATTGGTTTTAACCGGTATGAACCCTATGACGGAGGAGATATCCCTCCCGAGGAACAGTACAAGACGGTTTATTATGAGTTGAGGCTCTCTTCTTTTGAGGTATGGGACCCATATACTGCTGTGCGGACCGATGACACTGGAGAAAGCGGTATTGCCAATGTTACATACAAAGATCAGGATTATATGCTGGAACATCCCGATGTTTCGGCAGCAGGTGTGCCCTCGTTTGAGACAAAAGGTATTCTCTGCTGGAACAGTGAAATTACCACCTATGTAGGAATCCGTTTTTCACCTGACTATCCCATCGACGATACCACTTTGCAGACCATTGCCCAGGAAATTGTACTGATTCCAGATGGGGAGAGCCCTATTCCGGATTGGGACTATGGACCTACTGGAAGACGTTATCCAGGGGCCTATTCAACCCTGCGGGATTACAGCCAGGTGCAGGTAATGGATGGTGATGGCAACGATATTACCGGCATCGCCATCGACCTGTGGTATTGCGCCAGCGAAGCCTATGATGTGGATGATACTGTACTGTTTTCTATTGGGGATATGGAATCTATCCTGGATACATATCCACCATTTTATGAACTACTGAATTATGAGGAGACTGTTTCCAAGATTTTCACTCCCGAGGCTATTGCGGTATACGAAAGCAGTCCAGTTGTTGCCATTCAAAAGACAGAAGATGGCAAGGTGTGGAGGCTGGGTCCATGGAAAACAGGATATGCCTATGGATTTGCACTAAGCGATTTGGAGACAGTCAGCGCCACCAAGGACCAGGTTGTTTTACGGGCTATTTATGAGACCAATGACAGTGGAATCGACCGGTACGAAGATCCAAACTACCAGCCCAATTATGATTCGGTGAACTTTACCATACAAAAAATTGACGGTGTCTGGTATGTGTCCGACTACACTTACCCAGAGGCGCCATTCCCAGCTGAATAAAGTATCCCCCGGACGGGCAGTCTGGACAAACTGCCCGGCCGGGGTTTGTTTGTGTGCAGGGATACAACAAAGTGATAAGCCAAAAGAAAAAACATTTCTCCAACTCTGGCGGAATAGAATAGTATGAACCAGGGGGGGAAGATATGGCAAGATTTGGGTATCGCAGCAGGGTTACCGAGCGACGGCGAAAGCTGTTATCGATAGGTATCCTTCTACTTTTATTATTTTGTACCTTGTGGTTGATTGACACAAGGGTCCGGCCCGTTATCCAGTCGGTATCCAGTTATCAGGCCCGGGTCTTTGCCACAAAGGCCATCAATGATGCCATTGCCCAGGAACTGGCTGGCGAGAATATCAGATATGACAACCTGGTAATGATTTCACAGAACGAGACAGGGGGAATTACAGCTATACAAACTGATATGGTAGCGCTCAATCGGCTGCGCAGCAGCGCCACCGAGGCGGTATTGGATTGCCTGGCCCAGATGGAACAACAAAGTATTGAAATACCTATTGGTACCCTGTCGGGAATCCAATTTTTCTCAGGACGGGGCCCAACTGTGGAATTTAAGGTAGTGCCCGCTGGTTTTTTACAGACCCAGCTGGAAAACCGGTTTGATTCCGCTGGCATTAACCAGACCCGCCATCAAATTATGTTAAACATGAACATGAATGTCATAGCCATTATTCCAGGTTACTCAGTCACCACAGAGGTGACTGTCAATTTTTGCCTGGCGGAAACTGTAGTAGTAGGTGTGGTACCCGATGCGTTTACCCAGATTATTGGGGATGAATCAGGACTCAATAACCAAATTTTTGACTATGGAGCGGGCAGATAGCCATTTGGGATGGGGTAGTAAAAGAATCTTGCTGTTTTTTATTATAGAACAGGAAAAAAATGCTGTAAAAAGACCAAAAATGTGATATAATATCCCGTAAGTGTTTTTACCTATCCAATGCCAGAATATAGCAGGATTAAAGGAAGTTGAAGTATGGAATCCAAAGCCGCGGAAAAACGAATCCAGGAATTGACGGCATTGCTTGACCAATACAGCTATGAATACTATGTGCTGGATGCTCCTACCATTGAGGATTACCAGTACGATAAGCTCTATCACGAACTTTTGGATCTGGAGGAGCAATACCCCCAGTTTGTTCAGCCCAACAGCCCTACCCATCGTGTGGGTGGCGCTATTTATAACACCTTTGCACAAGTGGAGCACCAGGTTCCCATGGGGTCTCTACAGGATGTCTTCTCCTTTGAGGAGCTTTACGCTTTTGACAAAAGGGTCAGGGAAGTAGTGGGCAATCCCCTGTATGTTGTGGAACGAAAGATTGATGGCCTCTCAGTTTCTTTGGAATATCGGGATGGTATTTTTGTCCGAGGCTCTACCCGGGGGGATGGCCATGTGGGAGAGGATGTAACCGAAAATTTAAAGACCATCCGCTCCATTCCTCTGAAGCTTCCCAGGTCCATCCCATATCTTGAGGTACGGGGTGAGGTATATATGCCCCGGGAGAGCTTTGAAAAGGTGATAGCTCAGCAGGAGCTCAATGAGGAAACCCCCTTTAAAAATCCCCGCAACGCGGCGGCTGGCTCTCTGCGGCAGAAAGACCCCAAAATTACAGCTAAACGCTATTTGGATATTTTTGTTTTTAATGTGCAGCAGATTGAGGGAGAGGCGCTCCACAGCCATGCCCAGTCTCTGGCTTTTCTGGAGGAGATGAACTTTAAGGTATCTCCCGGCTACACCGTCTGTGATTCCATGGATGAGGCGGTGAAGGTGATCCAAACCATTGGGGAGGACCGGGGAAAACTGGCCTTCGATATTGACGGTGCAGTTGTCAAGGTAGATGACTTTACACAGCGGAAACAGTTGGGTTCCACCGTAAAATTCCCCAAATGGGCGGTGGCATTTAAATATCCGCCAGAGGAAAAGGTCACAACCCTTTTGGATATTGAAATCAAGGTGGGGCGCACCGGCGCTCTGACGCCCACCGCCGTTTTTGAGCCTATTACTTTGGCGGGCACCACAGTCAGCCGGGCTGTCCTCCATAACCAGGATTTCATCTTGGAAAAGCAGATTGCCATTGGGGACAGTATTGTGGTCCGCAAGGCTGGCGAGATCATCCCTGAGGTGGTTTCGGTGGCCTCTCGCAGCGGAAACCCGGTGTACCGGATTCCTGATACCTGCCCATCCTGTGGTTCCCATGTAGTACGGGAGGAAGGAGAAGCAGTGATCCGCTGCACCAATCTCCAATGCCCGGCCCAGTTGTTGCGCAATCTGATTCACTTCGCCTCCAAAGGGGCTATGGATATTGACGGCCTGGGGCCCGCTCTGCTGGAACGTCTGACCCAGGAGGGAATGGTTGCCTCGCCGGCCGATCTCTACCATTTGGACTATTCAAAAATTGCCCAGATGGATGGCATGGGGGAGTTGAGTGCCTCCAATCTGCGGGATTCCATTGAGGCCTCTAAAAAGCAGGATCTATCCCGGGTGCTCTTTGCGCTGGGAATCCGCAACATCGGTCAGCGTGCGGCCCAGCTGTTGGCCAGGCGGTTTGGCTCTATGGACGGGGTTCTGGCTGCCGACGAGGCTCAGCTCACCGAAATAGATGGCTTTGGTTCGATTATGGCCCAGAGCGTATTGGAATTTTTCTCTCACCAGCCCAATCGGGCGTTGGTACAGGCGCTGGCGCAGGCTGGTGTCAATATGCAGTCTGTCAATCAGCAGGCATCGGACAAGCTGGCAGGATTGACCTTTGTGCTCACCGGCACTTTGCCTAACCTGACCAGGGATCAAGCCAAGGCATTGATCGAGGCCCAGGGAGGGAAGGTTTCCTCCAGTGTATCCAAAAAGACTAGCTATGTAGTGGCTGGTGCTGAGGCTGGCAGCAAACTGGACAAGGCAAACACCTTGGGTGTTCCTGTAATAGATGAAGAAGCACTATTAAAATTAGTAGATATAGGAGAGTGAAACCATTGAAAATCGATATTCGACATGTCGCCAAACTAGCTCGTCTGAGAATAGAGGAAGACAGAATCGAGAAGTTTGAGGAAGAAATGCTCTCTATCATCGATATGGTAGAGAATCTGCCCCCCATTTCCGGCGCGGGCAAGGATCTGGACCCCTCCAATCCCATGGAGCTGAGAAAAGACATTCCCACCCCATCCCTGAAACGGGAAGAGGTTTTGAAAAACGCCCCCGTCAGTCAGTCCGGCTGTCTGGTGGTACCCAAGACAGTTGATTAAGGCAAGGGAGGATTTGACCAATGGAACTGTATGAGAAATCAGCCTATGAGCTTTCCGGTATGCTGCGGGAAAAGAAATGCAGCGCCAAGGAAATTGCTCAGTCTGTTTTTGACAGAATTGACGCGGTAGAGGACAAGACACAGGCATATATCACCCTGACCCGGGAAATCGCTATGGAACAGGCTGGGGCAGTGGATGAAAAACTGGCCAAAGGGGAGCAGCTGCACCCTCTGGCAGGTATTCCTATGGCGGTGAAGGACAACATCTGTACCAAGGATGTCCTGACCACCTGCGCCTCCAAAATGCTCTACAACTTTGTGCCTCCCTATGATGCTACTGTTATGGAGAAACTCAACGCCTGCGGTACCGTCATGCTGGGCAAAACCAACCTGGATGAGTTCGCCATGGGTTCCTCCTGTGAGCGTTCTTACTTTAAAAAGACCCACAACCCCCGCAACCTGGACTATGTACCAGGCGGTTCCTCCGGCGGTTCGGCCGCAGCAGTAGCCGCAGGTGAAGCGGTTATCGCTTTGGGTTCTGATACCGGCGGCTCGATCCGTCAGCCCGCCAGCTACTGTGGTCTGGTAGGTCTCAAGCCCACCTACGGTTCGGTATCCCGGTATGGATTGGTGGCCTTTGGTTCCTCTCTGGATCAGATCGGCCCCTTTGCCCGTACTGTAAAGGACGCCGCTATGCTCTACCAGGTGCTCTGTGGTCGGGACCCCAGGGACGCCACCTCCTCCAAACGGGAGCGGCCTGACTTTGTGGCCGCTCTGGATGGAAATGTAAAGGGCCTGCGGATTGGTATTCCGGTGGAGTACTTTGGCCCCGGTGTGGATGACGTGGTGAAAAAAGCGGTGTTTGCCGCTGTGGATCAGCTGAAAGCTGCCGGCGCCACCGTCAAGGAGGTCTCTCTGCCCAGTACCGATTACGCTCTCTCTGCCTATTATATTATTTCTTCCGCTGAGGCTTCCTCCAACCTGGCCCGTTTTGATGGTGTAAAATACGGCTATCGGGCTCCCAAGTTTGATGGCCTCATTGACATGTATGAGAGAACCCGCAGCGAGGGCTTTGGCGACGAGGTAAAACGCCGGATTATGCTGGGTACCTTTGTGCTGAGCTCCGGTTATTATGACGCTTACTACAAACGGGCCAAGCTGCTGCAGCATCAGATTGCCGATGAGTTCGCCCACTGCTTCGAGGATTGTGACCTGCTGATCACCCCCACAGCTCCCGGCACAGCCTTCAAGCTGGGTGAGAATGTGGATGATCCTCTGAAAATGTACGCGGCGGACATCTGTACCATCGGTGTCAATATTGCTGGCTTGCCTGGACTTTCCATTCCATGTGCCTACACCGAAAACAACCTCCCCATCGGTATGCAGCTGATCGGTCCCAAATTCTCGGAAGACCTGCTGCTGAAGGTTGGCGATTGCTTTGAAACCATCTACGGCGGCTTTAACACCGTCGCCAAGATTTAACCGAGGAGGGATTCTGACATGGCTATGGATTATGAAATTGTTGTCGGCCTGGAAATCCACGCCGAACTGAATACCGATACCAAAATTTTCTGCGGCTGTAAAAACGTCTTTGGCGCGGAGGTCAACTCCTGCTGCTGCCCCATCTGTACCGGCATGCCCGGTTCTCTGCCTTCCCTCAACGAAAAGGTAGTGGATTACGCCATTAAAATGGGACACGCCCTCAACTGTACCATCAACAATGTCTGCAAGCAGGACAGAAAAAACTATTTCTATCCCGACCTGCCCAAGGCTTATCAGATTTCTCAGTTTGATGTGCCTCTGTGTGAGCATGGCTATCTGGATATTATGGTAGATGACCAGGGCAACACCAAACGAATCGGTGTAACCCGTATCCATATTGAGGAGGACGCTGGCAAACTGCTCCATGATGACCGGTTCAACGGTTCTTTGTGCGACTACAACCGCTGTGGTGTACCCCTCATTGAGATTGTTTCTGAGCCGGATATCCGCAGTTCCGCTGAGGCAAAAGCCTATTTGGATGGAATCAAGGCCACCTTGTCCTATCTGGATATTTCCGACTGTAAAATGCAGGAGGGTTCTATCCGTTGTGACGTCAACGTGTCAGTGATGGAAAAGGGCTCTGGCAAATTCGGCACTCGTGTTGAGATGAAGAATGTCAACTCCTTCTCGGCTGCGGTACGCGCCATTGATTATGAGGCCCAGCGCCAGATGGATGTTCTGCGCAAGGGTGGAACCGTGGATCAGGAGACCCGCCGCTGGGATGATATGAAGGGCGTCAGTATTATGATGCGTTCCAAAGAGGATGCCCAGGATTACCGGTATTTCCCCGATCCTGACCTGCTGACCATTGTGGTGGATGAGGAGCACGTCAAGGAGCTCAAGGACAGCCTGCCAGAGCTGCCCGGCCACCGGATGCTGCGGTATATGAAAGAGTTCGGTCTGCCTCATTTTGACGCCAATTTGCTTGTGGAGAACAAGGAGAAAGCCGCCTTCTTTGATGAGGCTGTCCAGTTTGGCTGCCAGCCCAAAAATATTTCCAACTGGATGCTGGGGGATGTTTCCCGTATCCTCAACGAGAAAAATCTCACTTTGGCAGATACCAAGCTGACCCCCAAAAAGCTTTGTGAGATGATCGCTCTCATTGAAAAGAAGGAGATTTCCAACAACGCGGGCAAAACTGTGCTGGAAGAAATTATCTTCTCTGATAAAACCGCCGATCAGGTTGTCAAGGAGAAAGGACTGGCTCAGATCAGCGACAGTTCCTTCCTGGAGGGCATTGTCAAGAGTGTGCTGGAGGCCAATCCCAAGGCTGTTGCCGACTACAAGGGAGGCAAAACCAATGTTGCTGGCTTCCTGGTAGGTCAGTGTATGCGGGCCTCCAAAGGACAGGGCAACCCCGCTATCCTCAAAGAGCTGGTGGAGAAAGAAATTTCCAAACTGTAATCGTAATCTTTTTAAAAAAAGCGTCGTGTAAAATTACACGACGCTTTTTTTCTGTTCTATTTTGGGACAGCCCCTCATATGCTGGAAACAAAGGAGGGGTTCCAGTGAGGGAATACCAAAACCAGAAGAAGTTCCAACAAGCGGTGGGATATTTAGCCGAGCCCGTCTCAACCATTTTAAGTTATCTGCCTGACTTTGATAAGAGTGTCATTCACGAAGTGCGAATGCGAGTGGGACAACCACTTTCGGTGACTATAGGACAGGAAATCTTTTTCCTGACCCAACAATCCAAGCGGGAACCCAATCCAAGCGGCAGCTGTTACATAGTTACCCGGGCAGATTTGCAGAACTGTATGCGCACCCTGTGTCAATATTCGGTCCACAGTCACATGGAAGAAATAAGAGAAGGTTTTCTGTCGGTACGAGGTGGACACCGGGCTGGCATCTGTGGCACAGCGGTCTGCCAAGGAAATGAGCTGCTGAATATTCGGGAGATCAGTTCCATCAATTTACGAATCTGCCGCCAGATTGATGGGTGTGCCGATCCATTGATGCCCCATCTCTTGGAAGGGGACAGGCCTGTAGGTATGTTGATTGCTGGCCCTCCCGGCAGTGGGAAAACCACATTGCTTCGAGACATTGCTCGTCAGCTCTCTTTAGGGACAGGCCGCAAAAGATATAAAACAGCCATTGTGGACGAGCGTTCGGAAATTGCCTCGGTTTTTGAGGGGGAACCTCAAAATGACGTAGGAATCTGTACCGATGTACTAAACGGTTATCCCAAGGATGTGGGAATGCTCCATGCCATCCGGGCCCTCTCCCCACAAATTATCCTGTGTGATGAGATCGGCTCCGCCCGGGAGGTGGAAGCTGTTATGGGATGTGTCAACGCTGGTGTGGCTGTTTTGACCACCATACACGCTTCCAATATCGAGGAATTGACAAGACGCCCCCAGGCGGTGAGTCTGTTGGAAAGCGGTGCCTTTCAAAAACTGGTTTTACTGAAGGACAGCAGTCATCCTTGTACCATTCATCAGGTTGTGGAGGTGAGTGAGCTCTATGATCAAGTACATTGGCCTAGGGTTAATAGGACTGTGCTGTGTGCTGAGAGGGTATCAGGCAGCCTGTTCCCTGAAAAAGCGGGAACAAAAGTTGAGAGCGGCGGCTTCCTTTATAGCTGCGCTGAGCAGTGAGCTGGCTTTTACATTGGCTTCACCATCCGAGCTGCTGGAACTTTTAAGCCGACGTCCAGAGTATGAAGATCTGCCCTTTCTTGTATACACCCGGCAGCAGCTGGGGTGTGGGCAGCCCTTTCCTCTGGCTATGGCTTATGGAGTAGAGAGGGATCACATCTATTGGGATGCAGAAGATAAGGAACCT
>CALXEL010000110.1 GCA_944387315.1 uncultured Clostridia bacterium | reverse complement strand
CCATCTGAGTATCGGTAACAATATCCGCACCTGCCCGCAGAGCCTCAATCCCCTTTTCAACCGCCATGGGAGAAAAGCACAGGGTGCGCAGGTAGTCAAAATCCGCAGTGGTGTGGATCACCCGCTTGATTACCGGATCCAAAACCGGATCCAGAACTACGGATTTCCCCAGTTCCTCCCCAATGATTTCAAAGCTGCGTCTCTCAATGTCCATGGGCAAAACCTTTTGCAACTCTACTTTCATAAACACTCCTACCTTTCTATCCCAACCCGAGCGGGAATCCCCTGATCATATGGATGTTTGCGTTTACACACTTCGGAATAATAGTCGGCCGCGTCCTGCATCCACTGGGGAGGATTGCGGCCGGTGAGCACCAGTTCCAGGTGTTCCGGCTTGTGCTCCACAAAATCCCGGAGCAGTGCCTCGTCCAGCAGTTTCCGGTTGCAGGCGCCCACCGCCTCATCCAGAATCAGCAGGTCACATTCTCCGTTCTGGGCCAACTGGATAGCCTGTTTTAAGTGCTGGGTGTGAATTTCATAGGCCTGGCGTTTTTCCTCATCGGTCATGGAGAAGGAAAAAGCCACCCCGCCCTTGCCCCGGATTACCTGTATATTGGGAATGGTTTCCAAAATTTTCAGCTCGCCAGTCACCTGTCCCTTCAAAAACTGGACAATGACAACCCGCATCCCCCGGCCGGCTGCCCGGATGCTTAGCCCCATACTGGCAGTGGTCTTGCCCTTGCCATCTCCGGCATAAAGATGGATCAGTCCCCTTGCCTCTCTCATCGCTCCACTCCCTGTTCCAGAATTCTGTATACCTGTTCCATATCCAGGCTTTCCCGCAATGCCTTTGCCAATTTATCATACTGGGCCTCTTTGTGGGCTTTCATATCCACAGCCCCAATAGAATCTGCGTCAAGTCCTTTTACTTTACAGATAGCACTTACTACCCCTTTGGCCACTTCCTCCTGGTCAAAGATACCATGAACATAGCTGCCGTATACATTTCCCAGCTGATTACCATCGGTTTTTCTCTCCGGGCGGCCGCCGATCTCCTCCACACAGGTCAGTGTACCCAGCTCACCTTGGGCGACTGTCTCACCCATGTGGATTTCGTAACCCTCAAAAGGTACATGGGACAGACCGCTGAGGATTCCACCCACCGGACCGAAATGCCCTATGACCTGGGTACGAGTCTTTTGTTTGGCAAATACCGTGGTTGTGGGAAGCAGCCCCATACCAGCCAAAGTGCCGCCATGTTCTACCTGATAGGGGTCCTCCAGCCGGCTGCCCAGCATCTGATAGCCACCACAAACACCAAAAATCAACTTGCCCTGGGCGGCAAATTTTAAAATAGCGGCTTCCAGGCCGTTTTGACGCATCCAGAGAAGGTCCTCCATGGTGTTTTTGGTACCAGGCAGGATAATCATATCCGGGTCACCCAGCTGGGCCACACCCTGGACATACCGCACTGTAACCCCGGGAATATATTCCAGGGCGTTAAAATCGGTAAAGTTAGAAATCCGGGGCAGGCGAATGACCGCGATGTCAATGAGCCCCGCTTCTCTCTTTTCGGTAAATCGTTCGGTCAGGCTGTCCTCGTCATCCAGATCCAGGTGGAGATAAGGTACAACACCGGTTACAGGGACACCGGTAATCTTCTCGATCATGTCAAGGCCCGGCTTTAAAATCTCCTTGTCTCCCCGGAATTTATTAATGATAAGCCCTTTCACCATGGCCCGCTCATCTGGTTCCAGCAGCATAAGGGTTCCAGCCAGATGGGCAAACACCCCTCCACGATCGATGTCTCCCGCCAGCAAAACGGGAACACCAGCCATTTTGGCCATACCCATATTGACAATGTCCTGTTGTTTCAGGTTAATCTCCGCAGGGCTGCCCGCTCCCTCCAGCACAATGATGTCATTTTCCGCCGCGAGAGTCTCATAGGCCTGCCGCACCTTGGGGACCAGCTGATCCTTAAACCGGTAGTATTCGGCAGCGCTCATATTGCCCAGTACCTCACCCAACGCGATAACCTGAGAACCTGTATCGTTGGTGGGTTTGAGCAGAATAGGGTTCATAAGCACCGATGGCTCAATGCCGGCCGCTTCCGCCTGCATCACCTGCGCCCTGCCCATTTCCAATCCCTCTTTGGTAATAAAGGAGTTGAGGGCCATATTTTGCGCTTTAAAAGGAGCCACACGATATCCGTCCTGACGGAAGATCCGGCATAAGCCAGCGGCAATCAGGCTTTTGCCCGCGTTGGATGTGGTTCCCTGAATCATTATCCCTTTGGCCATGGTTGGGTTCTCTCCTTTTCATTTTGGTCAAGCAGCAACCTTACCGCAGATCTGCCACAGAGGTTGCCCCAGTCTTTTTGCAGATTTTTTCCCTTTTCCCACAGGAAAAAGGGCTGTGGAATATCTTTGTGCTCCCCTGTGTGAGAAAGGGTAGCGTGATCAGAGGTCAGTAAAATCCGGGTTCCGTTGGGAACCTGTTCCAGCAAGGGAGTGAGAAGATCCTGGTCGATCTTTTCCAAAAATTCTGTTTTTTCCCGAGGGTTACGCCGGTGGGAGGCCTCATCCGCTCCGTTGAGATGGAGCAGCACCAGATCATATTGTCCCAGCAGTTCCAGGGCCTTCTCTCTTTTGGCTGCCAAATCGGTGTCCACATCGGCAGTAGTTCCGGGAATTCGTGGGGTTTCCATCCCTGCCGCCAAACCGATCCCCCGTACAATTTCGGTGGCGCAAACCACTGCTCCCCGGCAACCCTGCAGCTGGGAAAAGGAGGGAATCTCCGAGCAGGACGCCTCCCCCCAGGGCAGCAGTCCGTAAAATCCTCCGCCAGGCGCTGGGAGAATACTGTTTTGAACCAGGGCAGTCAATTCGCCCGCCAACAAATTGCCTTTGGGCAGCAGTTGGGAAAAGGATTCTCCCCCATGCTCATGGGGCGGAAAGGTGCGCAGCCCCGGCAGATTGTCCCGATGGCCCCGCAGAACCAACAGGTTTTTATAACTTCCCATAGGAACCACCTCTACCCGGCCTGTGGAAAGCTTCTTTGCCATCTGCCTGCAAAGCTCTTCCCGCTGCCCAGCTTCCAGGTTTCCGCCACAGGAGGAAAGCAGTCCGCCCTTTCCGTCAAAAAGCACCAGATTCCCTCGCAGTACCGCATCTTCCGGGGTTAGGGAAATCCCCGCCGCCAACGCCTCCAAAGCGGAACGTCCAGAGGGAATATTTTCTGGTGGATAGCCCAGCAAGGTCAAGATACAACTGAGGCTGTCCACTGGATACCCTGGTGGACAGGTAGAAAAGGTACCCCTTTCCCCCTCTTGTCCCAGCCGCTTAAAAGCCGGGCTCTGAGCTGTCTGAACCGGTGTCCTGTCTCCCAACTCCGGCTGGGGAGTATCGGTCATTCCATCTATAATTATCAGAATTGCCGCCATGTTTTTGTCTCCTTTTGGGGTGATGAGTCGGATCTTTCTTTTATCAGGGAAGCCAGAGCCTCAATCAATCTCTGGTTCTCCTCATGGGACTTGACCGCTATCCGAAAGTATCCCGCTTCCAACCCTGGATAGTTCTGACAGCTGCGGATTAAAATTTTTCGCTCTTTGAGTTTTTCATCCAGCAGGGTATCGGAGCTGTGGAAAAACAAATAGTTGGCCTGGGAGAGGTACACCCGAAATCCCAGATCTGTCAGCTGCTCTGAAAGAAAGGCCCTTTCTTTGGGGATCAGCTCTTTGGTCTGGCAGCGGTACTCTTCCTCTTTCAGCGCTTGTATTCCCGCCGCCTGAGCAGGTACCGACACGCTCCAGGGCTGTCCACAGCTAAACATCTCACCCAGCAGCTTTTCATTGGAGGAGATAGAGTATCCCAGCCGGATGCCGGGAATGGCATAGAGCTTGGTAAAAGCCTTTAAAATCATCAGATTGGAAAAATTCCCTAAACTGTCTTTCAGTGTCACCTCTTCCGGCGCATCCAGAAAATCGGTGAAGCACTCGTCCGCCAGCAGGAAGATGCCCAGCTGCTGGCACCGCAGCAAAATCCGTTCCATCAACTCCTTAGGAGCTGCCAAGCCGGTGGGATTGTTGGGGTTGCAAACACACACCAGATCCAAAGATTCATCCAGGGCCTCCAAAAATTCCTCGGTTAAAGCGAATCCTGTTTCAGGACTGAGAAAAAAACGCTCCACCTGACAGCCTACAGCAGTCAAAGCCTGGGCATATTCTGCGAAGGTCGGAGCCAACAAAAGGGCCCGTTTGGGTTTTTGGGCTAGAGCCAGGCGAAACAGTAAATCCGCTGCCCCATTGCCGCACAAAATCCAGCCCTCCGGCACATTTTCCCATCGGGCAATGGCGCCAACCAGGGCCCGGCACAAAGGGTCAGGATAGTGACAGGCCTGGGAAAGGGATTCTTCCATAGCCCGCAGTACCCCCTGGGGGATTCCCAGAGGATTGATGTTGGCGGAAAAATCCAAGGCCTCTGTGGAAAGCCTGCCGGCAGCGTCATAAACATTGCCTCCATGGACCAGTTTTTTCTCAGTCAAAGGTAGGTTCCCCTTTCTTAGAACAGTTGCAGAAAATGGATTGCCAGACGCACTGCCCCGATAAAGAGCAGAGAGAATATGGCCGCGGCATACATTAAATCACAGGTCAGTGAAATATCCTCCGGTTCCACCGGCCGCAACGGGTCCCCAATGGTGGGCTTTTCATAAAGCTTTCCGAAGTAGTAGGCATTTCCCGCCAGCTGTACCCCCAAAGCACCAGCACAAGCTGATTCGGTTTGGGCACTGTTGGGGCTGGCATGACAAAACCGGTCCCGACGGAAAATCCGCCAGGCCCCAGCTGCGTCCAACCCGATCGCTTTGGCTCCCACAATCATCATCAGCGCGGCAAAGCGAGAGGGAATCCAGTTGACCAGGTCATCCAGCTTGGCCGCCCAGCGGCCAAAGTTGAGATATCGATCGTTTTTATACCCCACCATAGAGTCCATAGTGTTGACCGCCTTGTAAAAGATGCCGCCAGGGACACCAGCAATGGCTAAAAAGAGCATAGGCGCGATCACTCCATCAGAAGTGTTTTCCGCCACGGTTTCCACCGCGGCCTTGGCCACCTGGGTCTCGGTGAGGTTTTCGGTATCCCTTCCCACAATCATGGATACCGCTTTCCGGGCTCCCGGCAGATCATCCGCCTCCAGTCGGTCACACACCTTCATGCTTTCGGTTTTGAGCGCCTTGGTAGCAAAAATCTGGTAGCACAGCAAAATTTCCACCCCGGCCCCCAGAAATGGGCTGAGCCGATGGGCACCGGCCAACAGCCCCATTACAACAGCCACCGACAGGGCTGGTACCAATACAGCGAAAAACGCGCCGGCCAGTCTCTCTCCCTGCGGGGTTTTGGGGAATACCCGGCGCAGCGCTTTCTCCATAGCCCCAATGAGCCATCCAATGGCCCGCACCGGATGGGGCATCCAGTGGGGGTCCCCAAAGATCAAATCCAACAGAAAACCCAGAACCAAAAGGGTAATTGACATAACTATCCTGTCTTTCCTTATAAAATTCGGTCCACCAGCTCCAACTGGGGAGCAACGGACCAACTATTCTCACAGTATAACCGGAATCCCTGGCCGTTGGCAAGCTGCCAATCAAAATAATCCCGGTGAGGATGGGAAAATCCATCCAAAATCGCCATGATGGTACCTCCGTGAACCACAAAAGCCAAAGAATCCACACCATCTCGTCTAGCTTGTTCCAGAGCGGTTAAAAATCCCTGGCGGCACCGGGCACAAAACTCCTCCCGGCTCTCCCCACCGGGAAAGGGCAGGGTTCCGCCGCTTTCCAGCCAGGCCACATAGTCTGGCTGGTCGCGCAGTTCCTGGTAATTTTTCATCTCAAAGCTGCCGAAATCGCACTCCCGCAAGGAGGGACAAAGTTCCTGCCTTTGGCCAGGATAGAGAATCTCCGCCGTCTGGCGGCAGCGAAGCATGGGACTGACAATCAGCCGTTCCCCTCGGGGATAGATTCCTAAAACGGCACGCTCTTTCAGCTCCTGTTCCCCTTGGGGACTCAAGGGCTCATCGGTAACTCCCAGATATCTTTTCTCCTGGTTGGCAGGGGTAGCCCCATGACGGATTAAAACAATCTCCATTTTACTCCCCCTTGATCACCATGGGAATACCGGCGCAGACCCGAACTACCTTTTGAGCCGAACTGGCCAGAGTACAGCAGATTCTGCCGCACTGCTCCCGCCATTCCCGCTCAAAGGGGTCCAAAGGCACAATACCTGCTCCCACCTCATCGCAGGTAATAACCCAATGAGGGTGCGCTTGGCAGTAGGAATGCACCCACACAACCGGGTCCCGGTCCACCTCCATCAGCCGGCGGATAACCAGGTGAAGCTTGTCCAGCACCGGCTGGGAGGGAATTTCATCTAAAGGACAGTCCCCACCCCGGGCAATCTGGTCGGGGAGATACCCCAGTTGGGCTAGATATTCCCTCTGCCCCTGTTCCATTCCACCAACAATTAAAAGCATGCGATCACCCTTTCTGTCAGCACCACAGCCCCCAGCATAAACAGCTCACAAAGTTGGAGGAAAAAACCGCAAAGGTCACCGGTAATGCCCCCAAACTCCTTTTTGGAGAAGTACCAGTACCAACCAAAGGTCAGAAAAGCCGCCAATACCGTCACGCTCCCAAAAACCGGGCCCCGCCAGATTGCCCACAGGGAAACCGCCACCACATAGACACAAAGCACCAGACGCACCCGTTTTTTGGCTGCCATCTCAGCAAAGGTGGCAACAGTACCGGACCCCCTGGCATTTGGAAAGGTGATGACCGAAATCCCGCTGAAACAGCGGGAGAGGACAAAACCTGCCGCCAAAATGGCAGCTGTTCCACTGTCTCGGGAAAATTCGCTCCAAAGCCCCAAAGAGAGAAGCAGGTAGACCCCAACCCCAATCAGGGCAAAAGCGCCCACATGGGAATCCTTTAGGATTTCCAGTTTCCGCTCCCGGCTCTGATGGGAACTGATGGCATCTACCGTATCACAGTAACCATCCATATGAATACCGCCAGTAATCAAAAGCGGCAGCGCGGCGGCTACCGCACCGTAGAGGGTGCTGCCCAGCTCCAACCTGCCGGCCAGCAGGGTCCAAAGGAATACGCCTCCCCCCACCGCCGCTCCCACCCAAGGGAAA
>CALXEL010000109.1 GCA_944387315.1 uncultured Clostridia bacterium | reverse complement strand
ATCAGAGATAGCGTAAGCTTTCAGGCTGCGGGTTCTGATGTGCCAAGCGCCGTAGTCCTCATCGTACTCAGCGTTAGCAATCTCCTTGGCGCCATCAGCGGTTACCTCGTAGATGTAGGTATCCTCGTCAGCGTAGATGTAGAGATCACCGGTTCTGTTGAATACGGGGCTCTTGGAGAACTTCAGGAAGTCGATGTTGGCATAGTCGTACTTAGCAGCAAAAGAAGAATCAAACTTGGTGCTGTACTTCATGTTTACATCGGACTGGCCAGAGCCGTTAACAGTGAAGAGGAACAGATCGCCATCCTTATCTTCCAGGTCGATGATGTCATCAACATTATCAAACTCCAGAACAGGTGCATCCTTATCAACAACACCATTGGAAGCATCGGCCTTACCGTAAGCAACCTCAAAGTTGATCTCGCAATACTCGCCAGGCAGCAGATTCTTAGCGGCAGAAGCAGTCTTGGCAACCTTCAGATCGCCAGCGATATCATAGGACTTAGTGGTTACATCGGGAGTTACCAGTTTAACAGCATAGACATATTTGTCTGTTCCCTCAATGGCCAATTTAACGAATACAATCTCGGGATCCTCGGCCAGTTCGCCAACCTTGGACTCAAAGAACACTTTGTAGCCCTTGAGAGCATCTTTATCGGTTACATCGTTGATATGGCCAGTAGCGCTCAGAGGGATATAATACTCAGTGTCAGGATTAGCGGTAGTAACGGTATTGATAGCAGCAACTGCATCGCCTTCATCGTCATACAGCATAGCATCATCTTCAATCCAAACCTCAGCAGCAGCAGCAAAAGCTACAGAAGCCAGGCCCAGAGTCATGATCATTGCCAGAGCAAGAGCAAGAATCTTCTTCATAGGAATTTTCCTCCTTAAAATTTTTCACTTAGCTAGTTTGCCAGGGGGCGCGCTCTCCAACCCGCCGCCTTAAGCTAAGGTTATTATACCCTACCTTACCAGCTTTTGCAATACCTTTTGAAATATTTTTGTAATTTTTTTGTAACTATCCGCCAGGCCGCGTAACCACTGGATTTTCTGGCATTTTTTCTTTGTAAAAAGCCCATTTAAGGGGCCTATTGGCAAAAACTACCTGGCCGCGGCATGGGTATCTTATGTAACCGGCAGCAAGCCTTTCTCCTCCCACACACAAAGAAAATCCCCGGCCAAAATGGCCGGGGATGGGGCGCTGTTTATCTGCCAGTGTCAGGGTTGGGCTTGGAGGTATCCTCTGTGGAAGAGGAGCTGTCAGAAGTATCGGTGGTGGTATCCAGCTCTACATCGGAAATAGCGTAGGAGGTCAGGCTGCGGGTTCTGATGTGCCATGCGCCGTAGTCCTCATCATACTCAGCGCCGGAAATCTCCTTGGCACCATCCTCGGTTACCTCATAAATATGGGTGAAAAAAATCCTCCCCTTTCGGGGAGGACATAAAACGGAATATTCAAAATTACAGTGTGATTTTGTTTAGATCATTGAGACGCATTTCCCGCTGTTCAGCTGTGTCACCTACCAATCCAATCAACATATAGCGCCGGCTGATAGGATCATATAAAAAGTCGTGGTATAAGATAAAATTCTTAATCTCCCCCGTACTGCGCACATGAATCCGGGGACCAGTACAGGGATGAATAATGTCATCACCTATTAAGATGTGGGTCTCGTCATAAAGGGATATGCTGATATCCTGGCGGATACATTCCTTCACCTGGGCTTCAATAGCCGCCAAATCTACCTGGGGCTTCTCATCAAACTCCAAAATAAAGCCATGACGTACATCCCCATGGGCATAGGACCAATCTCCATACTGGGCCAGAAAACGTTCGGTCAAATTTTCAGCTGTATGAGCCATCTTCCGGTAAGGCTGGGATTTGGACACGATCTCATAAATATCCTGGGGCTCGGGACCAAAAATGGTGGGCCGGGTGATAATAACCTCTTCCCCTACACCAATGAGCAGTTCCGCGTTCATACCCAAATAGGGGTAAAGCAGCTCAAAATGCTCTACAATCACTCGCTTCCCTTTGGCAATGGCTTCCCGGACCGCTTCGGCCAACACGCCAATATTGGTAAAGCCCATTTCAAAACGTACATCCAAATGGTAGGTGTGGCTGCTATAAAAAGAGTGCTCATCAATAGACAAAATGGGCAGGGGACGTACATTGACCCCCTGATCATCATTGCTCAGTTCCATACCGGGGAACATTCCCTTAACCAATATACTTTTACCTGAGCCTGGGTCCCCAATCACACCAATGAGCCGATCCAGAGGGCTCAGGTGCTGCTGGGCCAGCATCATACCTAAGTTTAACATACGTACTGTACCGCGAGGCGCAAAATAAACCCTGTACAGTTGACTGTCTCGATAGGGTTTGTTGCTCATACGGTCACTCCATTCCACCAGTGGACCACTGGCTTGTTTTTTGCAGAAACTTCTTAGTTTCATTATACCTGTTTTTCCCTTTTGGCGCAATCGCTTGCCTCACAGACAAAACAACGGGCCGCTTCCATTTTGGAAACCAGCCCGTTGTATTCTACTCTTTATCTGCCGCTGAGCCAAATGCTCTCAGACTCATGGCGACTGGGACGGCCCATCAAATCTGCAATGGCCGCCTTGGGGTCCTTATCCTCATAGAGAACCCGGTATACTTCAGTGGTAATGGGCATTTCCACACCCAGCCGCTGGCTCATTTCATAGGCAGCTTTGGTACTCTTATACCCCTCTACTGTCATGCCAATCTGCTCCACCGCCTGAGCAGGACTGACCCCCGAGCCAATCAGGATACCCGCTCTCCGGTTGCGGGAGTGTAAGCTGGTACAGGTGACAATCAGGTCTCCCATGCCGGAAAGGCCGCCGAAGGTCTCGGAACTGGCCCCGCAGGCAATGCCCAGTCGGGCAATTTCGGTAATACCCCGGGTCATCAGGGCCGCTTTAGAGTTGTCCCCCAAACCCAAACCATCCAGAATACCAGCAGCCAGGGCAATGACATTCTTTAAAGCGCCCCCCAGCTCCACACCAGTTACATCATCGTTGACATAGATACGCAGGGTGCGGTTGGAGAGAAGCTCCTGTACTGCCTCTGCCGCCTGCCGGCTGCGGCTGGCCGCCACAATGGCGGTGGGCACCTTTTTAGCCAGCTCCTCGGCGTGAGAGGGCCCAGAGAGAATAACACAGGGGTTGTGGCGGATCTCCTCCTCCATCACCTGGCTCATCCGTTTTAAAGTCTCTGGCTCAAGTCCCTTGGAAACACAGGCCACAATGGTCTGAGGACTGAGCAGTTCCCCAATTTGATGGGAGACACTGCGCACCGCGTGAGAAGGAGTGGCGATTATCACCAGATCCGACTGGTCCAGTCTGGAAAAATCCGTTTGAATCGCAATTTCAGGTGCCAGTACAATGCCCGGCAGCAGTTTTTTGCTTTCCCGCTCCCGGCGCAGCATGTCCGCCTCCTGCTGGCTATAGGACCACATAGTGACCTGATGCCCCATTTGGTGAGCCATAACGCCTAGGGAAATACCAAATCCTCCGGAGCCCAAAATAAAAACCTTCGCCATTTTTTACTCTCCTTTTTTGGTGGTATTCTGCCCCTTGGGAGAGGAACCAAAACGATTTTCAGTTCCATTGAGCAGACGTTTGATATTTTCTTTGTGCATATAAATGATTAAAATAGCCGCCACTGTTCCAAAAACCGTGTCAATCACTGGAGGACGGCCCTGCATTTGACGAATCCAATAGGTGAGGAAAGGAAAGGACGCTGTTCCCAAAATGGCCGCCAAAGAAACAATGCGGGTAATAAAAGCCATAGGTACAAACACAATAAACAAAATAGAAAAGGCAATGGGGTTTACCACCAGAATACCACCGCAGGCGGTGAGTACTCCCTTCCCTCCCTTAAACTGAAAGAAAATGGGAAACAGATGCCCCAGCATTACAAAAATCATACCTATGTAACCGCCGTCAAAAGCGGTGACTCCAATAGAGCTAAAAGCCCAACGGCTGACCAACACTGCCAAAACGCCCTTACCAAAGTCTCCCACACCGGTGAGAAAGGCCAATTTTTTGCCATAGGTGCGCAGCATATTTGTCATGCCGGCATTGCCGCTGCCATGATTGCGCACATCATCTCCGGCGAATACCCGGGAAACAATTACCGCGAAATTGAGGCTGCCCAACAAATAACTGAACAACGCCGTACCTGCCAGAGTAAAAAAGAATGCTGTATTTAAAACCAGTGGCTGATTCACAACACACACCTGTCCCTTCTTTGATCTGGCTGTTTTGGAACAGCACAGACATATGCCACTTTATTATACCCTTGCCCCCTTTAAAAATCAACGGGCCAAAAGAAATCAAATCCATATCATCGAAGCCAAAAATATATTGACTTTTTTTCGATGTGACGCATATACTGGTATCAGATCGAAAATAATGGATGTGAGGTGATCGGCTATGGAGAATCCCCATGAGGAAAACGCCAAGGTGTTCAAAGCGTTTTGTGATGTAAATCGCCTGAAAATTTTATCTCTGCTGCAAAGTGGCGAAAAATGTGCCTGCGTGCTTTTGGAGCAGCTAAACATCAGCCAGTCCACTCTGTCCCACCACATGAAGGTTCTCTGTGACAGCGGTATTGTAGTAGGGCGCAAGGAGGGAAAATGGACCCATTACTCCATCAATCCCCCAGGCTGTGCCTATGCCGCTCAATTGCTGCACCAGCTCACCGCTCTGAACCACTGAATGTACTTTGTATGCCGCCCGAGAGGCGGCATATTTCAGGGTTTACATATCGAAAAAAATGAATCTATTGGGAGGTTTTCGTGAAACAATGGAACTGCTTAAAAGTATCTGGTTCTTCTTGCAGAACGAAATTTTGGGAATGAGGTGGCTCAACGGATGGATCGGGGATCTGCTTTCCATGGTGGGAATCGATCTCAACACCCGTCTGGGCGGAAGTATTCAGTTTTTCCTTTATGATGTCATCAAAATTACCATTCTGCTGTGTACGCTTATTTTTGTAATTTCCTATATCCAAAGCTATTTCCCACCAGAGAGAAGCCGAAAAATTCTGGGGCGCTTTCATGGCTTGGGAGCCAATGTGGTCTCGGCGCTTCTGGGTACTGTAACCCCCTTTTGTTCCTGCTCTTCCATTCCTCTATTTATGGGGTTTACCAGTGCGGGACTGCCTTTGGGGGTCACCTTCTCCTTTCTGATCTCCTCCCCCATGGTAGATCTGGGAAGCCTCATTTTACTGATGAGCATTTTCGGCGCGCGGGTGGCAATCGCCTATGTTGTAATCGGTCTGGTTATCGCGGCGGCAGGGGGAACCATTATTGAAAAGATGGGGATGGAACAATATGTGGAGGATTTTGTCCGGTCTGGAACAGTGGGAGAAATTGAGTCCCCTACCCCCACTGCCCAAGAGCGAATCCAATATGCCAGGGAGCAAGTCGTAGGTACCTTCCAAAAGGTATTTCCCTATATTTTAGTGGGTGTGGGCATTGGAGCGGTGATTCACAACTGGATACCGGAACAGTGGATACAGGGAATACTGGGCAGCCACAATCCCTTTGGTGTTATTTTAGCCACCTTGGTGGGAATTCCCATGTATGCCGACATCTTTGGCACCATACCTGTAGCGGAGGCTCTGCTGGCCAAAGGAGCTCAGCTGGGGACCATTCTTTCCTTTATGATGGCGGTGACCACTTTGAGTCTTCCCTCTATGATTATGCTGAAAAAAGCCATAAAGCCTAAACTGTTGGCTCTGTTTGTAGCAATCTGCACCTTGGGCATTATTTTAGTTGGGTATTTGTTCAATGTATTCTATATGTATTTTATTTAGGAGGAACCAATATGAAACTTTTTGGAAAAAAACAGCCAACTGGATGCTGCTGTAACGGGCAGTGCTCTCCCGCGCCGTCACAGCCGCAAAACACCCCCACCCAAAAGGCGGGAATCAAAATTTTAGGATCGGGATGCGCCAAATGCAATCAGCTGGAGGAAAACACCAAGCAAGCTCTTTCCCAGCTGAACCTGACAGAATCTATTGATCATGTTACCGATTTCTCACAGATCGCAGCTTATGGGGTTATGTCCACGCCCGCTTTGGTGGTTGACGGAAAGGTAGTGGCCTTTGGCAAGGTACTCAGACCTGAGGAAATCAAAACATTGATCGCGCGGGAGCGGGGAATCAATGGGTAAGCCAAAAGTCGCCTTTATCTGCGTACACAATTCCTGCCGCAGCCAAATTGCGGAGGCTTTGGGAAAGCATTTGGGAAGCGATGTATTTGAAAGCTACTCAGCAGGAACCGAGACCAAGCCTCAAATAAATGAGGACGCTGTAAAATACATGAAGCAGCTCTACGGCATTGATATGACAGAGACCCAGTTTTCCAAACTGGTCACAGAAATCCCAGACCCGGACATTGTCATCACCATGGGGTGTGGCGTACATTGCCCCGCTATTCCCTGCCGGCATCGGGAGGACTGGGGTCTGGAGGACCCAACTGGAAAAGGGGAAGAGCAGTTTCTGCAAACCATTGGGGAAATCGCCCAAAAAATCCAAAAATTGCGAGAAGATATTATGAGGCGCTGGTACTGACATATTGCACCTCACCGGTGACTTTTGCCCAACAAACAACCCCCTTCCCTGCTTGTCACAGGCAGGAAAGGGGGTTGTTTTATGGAAATTATTCGCCCCGCTCCCGGACAACCATCCGGATAGGGGTACCATTGAGACCAAAGGTCTCCCGGATCTGGTTTTCCAGATACCGCTGGTAAGAGAAGTGGAACAGCTCGCTGCGGTTGCAGAAAGCCACAAACGTTGGGGGCCGGGTGGCCGACTGGGTCATGTAATAGATTTTCAGCCGCTTGCCCTTGTCCGAGGGAGGCTGCACCCTGGCAGTGGCATAGCCCAGCATGTCGTTGAGCATACCGGTGGTGATCCGGCGGCAGTTCTGCTCGTTGACCTGGCGGATCAGGTCGTAGAGCTTGTCCACCCGCTGGCCGGTTTTAGCCGAAATAAAGAGGAAAGGCACATAACTCATAAAAGAGAAGTCCTCCTCCAGCTTTTTGCGGTACTCATCCATGGTCTTGTCGGTCTTTTCCACCGCGTCCCACTTGTTGACCACCACAATGCTGGCCTTGCCCTGCTCATGGGCGTAGCCCGCCACTTTGGAGTCCTGCTCGGTAAAGCCCTCGGTGGCGTCGATGACAATGAGGCAGACATCCGCCCGGTCCACTGCCATATAGGAGCGCAACACGCTGTACCGCTCAATGGCCTCCTCCACCTTGGCTTTCCGCCGGATGCCGGCGGTGTCGATGAGCACAAACCGTCCATGCTCATTTTCCAGATAGCTGTCGGTGGCGTCCCGGGTGGTGCCAGCAATGTCCGACACAATAACCCGCTCCTCCCCCGCCATCCGATTGACCAGGGAGGACTTGCCCACATTGGGCTTGCCGATGATAGCTACTTTGATAACTTCCTCATCATATTCCTCTGTCTGGCCAAAATCGATGTGGGAAAAAGCGGCGTCCAGCAGATCACCAGTACCGTGGCCATGGACCGCCGAAACCGGGATGGGATCTCCCAGCCCCAGGTTGTAAAACTCATAAAAATCCGCCGGCAGATCGCCAATCTGGTCACATTTGTTGACACAGAGCACCACCGGCTTGCCGCTTTTCAGCAGCATGTTGGCCACCTCCTGGTCGGTGGCGGTGACCCCGGAGCGCAGGTCGGTCACCAGAATGGTCACATCAGCGCTCTCAATGGCCAGCTGGGCCTGGCGGCGCATCTGGGAGAGGATCACATCATTGGAATAGGGCTCGATACCGCCGGTATCCACCAGCATTACCTCTTTGCCCAACCACTCACAGGGGGCGTAAATCCGGTCCCTGGTCACACCGGGGGTATCCTCCACAATGGCCAGCCGCTGACCGGACAGCTTGTTAAACAGGGTGGACTTGCCTACATTGGGACGGCCCACCACCGCGATAATGGGTTTTGCCACAGGGTATCCCTCCTTTGTCTCACTTGATAGTCTGTGCTGTTTTTACCGGGATACTCAGCAGCTGCCAACTCCCAGCATGGCGTCCAGCAAAACGCCGCCGTCAATCTCCAATACCTGGATGGGACCCAGGGCTTCCCTGGCCTCCCCAATGGTTACATCATCCAAAAACTTGTCCTGCTCATGGCGCAGCATCACCGATGGGATCAGCAGCTGGCTGCCCAGATCCTTACCCCGAAGCTGGGCGATCAAATCCTGTCCGGTAACCAGCCCCGCCACTGTGATGGTGTGGCCGAAAAAGTCGTTGACAATGGGCCAGACCTTCACCTGCAGACCGGGAAACCGCTCCATAGCCAGCCCGGCCAGCTCCTCAAGGAGGAGAAACGCCGCCATCCCTGTGGCGATAGAAACCTCCCGCTTGCCGGAAAAGTCCTCCGCCAGTTCCAGAGCGTCCAGAAACTCCTGACGCAGCAGGGCAATGAGCCCCACCCCATTTTCCAGCTGGTTAAACTCCCCGTAGTACTCGCTGGGGGGGATGGGCAGACCCGCCTTGAGATAAAACTCGTCGGCGGCATAGGCAACCCGCTCCCCATGACGTTCCAGCATAGCGTCGGAAAACTCGGTGACAATCTCAATTACCTGAGCCGCCTGCTGAGGGGTATAGGGCTCCAGATGGTAGAGCCCCTCCCGATGGGCAGTCAGGCCCACCGGCACGCAGGCGATGCTTTGCAGGCTGGGATAGTACTCCCCCAGATCCCGCAGGGTCCGGCGCAGCTCCTCCCCGTCGTTGATTCCAGGACAGAGGACCAGCTGGGTATTGAGTTTGGCCCCACCCTGGGCCAGCCGTTTCAGATAGTCCAGGGAATCAGCCGCCCGGGGATTGGCCATCATCTGAACCCGCAGCTGGGGGTTGGTGGTGTGGACCGAAATATTGATGGGGCTGATCTTCATCTGGATAATCCGATCAATTTCCTCATCGGACATGTTGGTCAGGGTGATATAGTTGCCAAAGAAAAAGGACATACGGGAGTCGTCATCCTTAAAATACAAGCTGGGACGCATCCCCTTGGGGGTTTGATCCACAAAGCAAAAAATACATTTGTTGCGGCAACTGTGCTGCCGGTCCATGAGATAGGTTTCAAAATCCAGTCCCAGGTCGTCATATTCCCCCTTGTGGACCCCTACCTCGTAGGACTCCCCTGACTGGCGCAGCAATAAAATCTTCAAATACCGGTTGGTCATATAGTACTGATAGTCCAGCACATCTACAATTTTGTGCCCGTTGATGGAAACCAGCTGGTCCCCTGGCTGGATGCCATGGCGGCCAGCAATGGAACCGGGTTTTACCTGCATAATGGTCACTGCCATCCCAATGCCTCCTTTCCCAACAGATGACAAAAAAAGTAGAGGTGGAAATCCTCCGCCTCTACCCCTTCATTCCATTTCTGATTAGTCACCCATTTTGATGACTTCTCTGCCCTTGTAATAACCGCAGTTGCCACATACTCTGTGGGGAACGGTCAGGGCGCCGCACTGGGTGCATTTGGAAAATGCGGGAGCCTCAAGTTTCCATACGTTGGAACGTCTTTTATCTCTGCGTGCCTTGGACACTCTTCTCTTTGGTACAGCCATGTCAGTAACTCCTTTTTAATTCAATCAGTTTTCTTCCAGCAGCTTTCTCAGAGCTTCCAGTCGGGGGTCGACCTGCTTGGTGTCGCACCCGCAGCTCGATTCATTCAAATTGGTTCCGCATTTTGGGCACAGGCCCTTGCAATCCTCCCGACACAGCATCTTGATTGGTAGCTCAAGAAGAATGTCGGAGGTGATCAGCTCATCCAGATCCAACACCCCGTCCTCACAGAGAATCAGGTCGTCGTTCTCATCAGTGTAAAGCTTCTCTACAATGGTGTGCTCAAATGGTACTGAACAGTCCCGCAGGATAGGAGCCAGACAGCGGTCACATTGCATATTTAGCGTATAATTGGCCAGGTAACCTAAACTTACAACGCCCGCCCGGTTTTCCACCTTGCCGCTGATCCGCACCGGCGATGGAATGGGATGGCTGCCGCCTCTTTTGACCCCAGAGAGATCCAGCTGGAACTCCAGGGGCAAAACCTCGCCCGGGTTTTCAAAAACGCGTTTGAGTTGAATTTTCATAGCGGCACCTCTCATTGGAAGGCCCTGCAAAGCCCTTTGCTGCTTCGTCAGCAAACTCTTTGTTAGGCCGCCACCTGACACAAAAAGGGCAGAACTGCCCCTTTTGCACCAAATGTTACGCAAATATTATACTGACTGGCCTATCATTTGTCAAGAGAAAAGTATGGCCTTTCCGCGTTTTTTTGTCTATACCAGACGGCGTACCAGATCCTCGGTTTCGCCGCAGAGCAGTTCAATGGGGGCGACCTCGATCATGGTGTAACAGCCGGGGGCTTTCCGGGTGGCCGCCCGGGCAGCGCCCACCATAATCTGAGCGGTAAGAGCCGGATTGTCAATGGCCATATTAAACTCAAAGCGCTGGCTCTGGGTACAACCGGAAACACCCTTGCGGATCATATTGACCCCATGGCCCCGATCCAGCAGGTTCTCCACACAGTCCACCTGGATTACATGGGTCTCGTCGTGGATAAAGTAAGGGTCGGCCTTGATGGCGGCAGCCACATCCTCAAACCGATGTCCCTCTTCCACCTCAATATAGACCATCCGGCGATGGATGCCTGTGCCCAGGGGAATGGTCATGGAAAGAGCTGCCTTTACCCCAGAGATGGCCTTGACCGCTACGGTGTGACCCATACTCATACCAGGACCGAAGTTGGTATAGGTGATACCCTTGGGAGCGCAGGCCTCCAAAATGGCCCGTACCATGGAATCGGAACCGGGATCCCAACCGGCAGAAATAATCGAAACTGCCCCATGGTCTTTGGCTACCGGGTCCAGAGTGGTTTTCAGGTCCCAAATACCGGTGTGGATATCATAACTGTCCACGGTGTTGATACCCATAGCCAGGTATTTGGCTGCGTACTCAGGCACCGACCGGGTGGGGGTACAGAGAATGGCCACATCGGGTTTCACCGACAGCTTGGCAATGTCATCCACCACCTCAAAGGGGGTCAGCTCCAGAGGGATCTCCCCCACATGGCGGCGGACAATGCCGGCCACTTCCATATCGGGAGCGGCCAG
>CALXEL010000108.1 GCA_944387315.1 uncultured Clostridia bacterium | reverse complement strand
ACCAGGTTTCCTTCCAGGTGGAACGGGGCAGCATTTTTGTGCTGATTGGCCTCTCCGGCTCGGGAAAATCCACTGTGGTGCGGTGCCTCAACCTGCTTCACCGGCCTACCTCCGGCAAGGTGCTGTTTGAGGGAAAGGATATCGGCTCTTTTAATAAAAAAGAGCTGTTGGACTACCGGCGCAACCACATTTCCATGGTATTTCAAAGCTTTGGGCTTATGTCCCACCGCAATGTGCTGGACAATGTAGCCTATGGTTTGGAAGTGCGGGGTGTTCCCAAAGAGGAACGGCAGAAAAAGGCTATGGAGATGATCCAAATGGTGGGACTCTCCGGTTGGGAGCAGAAAAGTATCGACAACCTCTCAGGGGGGATGCGCCAGAGGGTGGGCATTGCCCGAGCCCTGGCCAGCGACCCGGATATCCTGCTGATGGATGAGCCCTTTTCCGCCCTGGACCCGCTGGTCCGCCGGGATATGCAGTTTGAGCTTCTTTCCATCCAGCGGAAGATGAACAAGACCATTATTTTTATTACCCACGACATCAATGAGGCCTTTAAGCTGGGGGATAAGGTGGCCATAATGCGGGATGGCAAGATTGTACAGATCGCCACCCCCGAGGAGATGTCCATGCACCCCGCCGACGACTATGTCCGGGAGTTTGTGGGCAGTGCCGACAAGGCCCAGGTGTTCACCGCCCAGCACATTATGACCACTCCCACCTGCCTTGTCCGGCGGCGGGACAGCGCCGCCCATGCCCTCCAGGAAATGCGTTCCAACGGGGTGTCCAGTGCCTTTGTAGTGGATTCCCACATGAATTTTATCGGCTTGCTCCCTTTGGAGGGTGCCTTGAAAGCCAGAAAGGAAGAGGGCTCCATTGAGCCCTATATTGTCAGCGAGATTCCCACCGTTTCTCCGGACATGAGCATTTCCGACCTGATGCCCATTGCCGCCGACGCCAGATATCCCATTGTGGTACTGGATCAGGACGGCGGTCTGCGGGGAATTGTCACCAAGGCGGCGGTAATCTCCTCACTGGTATAACAAAGAACCCGTCTCTGCTCTATGGCAGAGGCGGGTTCTTTTCTTTTTGGGAAAGAGATTAGTTTTTCTCCTCCATAATTTCCACAATGGTCTTTTCGGTGGCAGTCATGCCGGGGGAAGCGATCCGTCCCATGTTGCGCATGGTCTCCTCAGGGGTTTTGCCGTTGATTCCATGGACCCAGTCGATTCGGGTGTGGTGGAGGGCCAGTTCACTGGACCGGAAAGCGGCGTCGGTGGCAACTACCCCTTTCATGGTGCAGCCCTGGTTGCCGCCGTCACAGATCATGCCGGTGATGCTGGAGGCCATATTGGCCAGGGTGCCCTCAATGGCAGCCTGGTCTCCTTTGTGCATCCAGGTGAGGGCGCAGGCCATGCCGCTGCCGGCGGCGATGGCGCAGCCGCAGAAGGCTGAGAGCCGGCCCGAATACTCCTTGATGTACATGGTGATCAAATAGCTGAGGACGGTGGCCCGAAGGAGAGTTTCCTCAGAAAGTCCCTCCACTTTATAGACCCCGTAGAGGGGCATGGTACAGATGATACCGTGGGCGCCGCTGCCGGTGATGCTCATAGCGGCCTTGTCCAGGCCGATGACCCGGGCTTCGATGGCGCCAGCGCAGAGCAGTTGGGCGGTGGCCAGAGGGTCTTTGGAGAAAATCTCATTGCCGTTTTTCTCATAGAGGTAGTGGAGGAAACCAGTGCGGGTGCTGGACAGTCCCTCCTGGAACAGCTCCATATTTACCTGGTAGGCCTCTTTCACAAAAGCGATCTCCTCCAAGGGTACAGTCTGGGCGTACTCCACCAGCTGGGCCAGGGTATACTGGTGGATGGGAGCCTCCTGTTCCTGGTGCTGGGCGGCAGACCACTCCTTTTCAAAAATCACCTTTCCGTCCAGGCGGATCTCACAAATATTGGTGTGGGTGTCCCGGATGGTCACCTGACAAACATTCTGATCGGTGGTCACTGTGGCCTGGATAAAAATATCCGAAGTGACGCTGCTCATTACAGCGGAAACCTTGCCCGAGTCGATGAGAGCCTGGGCGTCCAGGTTGTCCTGTTGGGTAACCCCTTCCAGAGAGAGCAGTCCCTTTTCCGCATCGCCGGCCAGATAGCCCAGGGCGGCGGCGTAGAGGTTGCCCACATGGCTGGAGTGGGGGATGCCGCAGGAGAAGGCGTTTTTATACATGCCGGAGTTCATAGCCACTTCCAGTTTTTGCAGGTTGCCCTTGGTATAGCTTTTGGCTTTGGCACAGGCAAAGGCAATGGCCCCTGGCTCGGTGACCCCCAGGGCCGGCTTCATATCCTCCCGGATCAGCTGTGTGAGAAGATGCACAATGGATTCCACCTTTCTATATTTTGACCGTTGTAAATTACTGGACTAAGTATAGCACAAATTCCAGGTTGACCCAATGGCATTTTGCACCAAAATCAAACGGTCAATCTGTACAAGTAGAGAAGCAAAAAGAGAACATATATTCTTTATTTTGCCAAAGTCCCGGGATTTGGTTGATTTTAAGCGGGCTTTTCGATATAATGAAATGCAGAGAAATGGACCAAGGGTCAAGACGGAGGGAATACGATGTCAGAGGATAAACAAAAAGCGCTGGAAACGGCACTGAGTCAGATTGAAAAGCAGTTTGGCAAGGGTGCCGTCATGAAATTGGGTCAACATTCCACCCTCAATGTGGAGGCCATTCCCACCGGCTCTCTTTCCCTGGATATTGCCCTGGGAATCGGCGGGGTGCCCAAGGGAAGAATCGTTGAGATTTATGGGCCGGAAAGTTCCGGTAAAACCACTGTTGCCCTCCATATGGTGGCGGAGGCCCAGAAACGGGGCGGAGCCGCCGTATTTATTGATGTGGAGCACGCCCTGGACCCGGTGTACGCCGCCGCTCTGGGTGTGGATATTGACTCGCTGCTGGTCTCCCAGCCGGATACCGGCGAGCAGGCCATGGAAATCTGTGAGGCTCTGGTGCGCTCCGGCGCCATTGACATTGTGGTCATCGACTCGGTGGCCGCCATGGTGACCAAAGCGGAGATCGAGGGGGAGATGGGGGACAGCCATGTGGGCGTACAGGCCCGGCTTATGTCCCAGGCCCTGCGCAAGCTTACCGGCGCCATCAGCAAATCCAACTGTGTGGCCATCTTTATCAACCAGCTGCGTGAGAAGATCGGTGTCATGTACGGCAACCCGGAGACCACTCCTGGTGGCCGGGCCCTGAAGTTCTATGCCTCGGTGCGGTTGGATGTCCGCAAAACCGAGCAGCTGAAAGTGGGCGGTGAGGTCATTGGTAACCGCACCCGGGTCAAGGTGGTAAAAAATAAGGTGGCGCCTCCCTTTAAAGAGGCGGAATTCGATATTCTCTACGGCAAGGGAATCTCCCGGGATGGAGAGATTCTGGATGCCGCTGTCAAACTGGATATCATCAACAAGAGCGGTGCCTGGTTCAGCTACAAGGATACCCGTTTAGGCCAGGGCCGGGACAATGTGCGGGAGTATCTGCGGCAGAATCCCGACTTTGCCGAGGAGATTGCCCAGCAGGTTATGGCCAACGCCGATCAGTTGTTAAACATGCCCAAGGGTGGCAAAAAGCTGGCGGTAAAGGCACCGGTACAGATTGACATCAGCGTTGAGGACGAGGAGCCTCAAGGCTAATGGAAATTACCCAGATTACCCCCACCCAAAAGGGGAGGTATGCCCTCTTTGCCGACGGGGCATTCCTGTTTTCGGTCCATCCCGACATTCTGGCGGCTGCCCATCTGAAGGTGGGGGATCAGCTTACGGTGGAGCGGCTGGAAGAACTGCGGGTGGAGTCGGAGTTTAAAATCACCAAAGAGCGGGCCCTGCGGCTGCTGGGAACCAGAAGCTATACCGCCGCCCAGCTGCGGGAGCGGCTGGAGCGGTATGCCGAACCGGATATCGCCGCTCAGACAGTGGAGCGGATGGAGGAGTTGGGGCTCATTGACGATGAGCAGTACGCCTTAGCCTGCGCCAGGGATCTGCTGCGGCTCAAGGGGTATGCCCCCCGGCGGATCTATCAGGAGCTGTGCCGTCGTGGCATCGCTCAGTGGATGGCCCAGGAAGCGGTGGATGGCCTGGAGGAGGACCAGTCCGACCAGCGGCTTTTGGAACTGGTTCGCCGTAAGTACGGGAAATCTTTGGGCGACCCCAAGGGAAAGCAGCGGGCCTTTCAGGGTTTGGCCCGGTTGGGATATGGCTATGAGGAAATCCGAAGAGCCATTGCCCAGGTATTGGAAGAAGATGGGCTGGAGGAGGAATAAATCCCCCTCCGGCTTGTTATTGTTTACAGGCCCGCCAGCCTGGCGGGCAGAATGGGAGAGAAGCTATGGCAGTAAAAGTGGGAATGGTGTCCCTGGGTTGTTCCAAAAACCAGGTGGATGCCGAAATTATGTTGTCCCTCATCCAGGAGGAGGGGTTTGAGCTCTGCGCCGACGCGGAGCAGTGCGATGTGGTCATCATCAACACCTGTGGGTTTATTGAGGACGCCAAACGGGAGTCCATCGAAAATATTCTGGAATTTTGTGCCCTGAAGGAGTCTGGCGAGGTCAAGGTGGTTGCGGTGACCGGATGTCTGGCTGAGCGGTACCAGCAGGAAGTGGCCCAGGAGATTCCCGAGGCCGATGTAGTACTGGGTATCGGTTGCAACCAACAGGTGGTCCAGGCCATTAAAAAGGCCTTGGCAGGAGAAAAGGTGGTCCAGTTCGCCGACAAGGACCTGTTGCCCCTGGACGGCGGCCGAGTGCTGACCAATCAGCCTTTCTTTGCCTATGTAAAGGTGGCGGACGGCTGTGACAACCGGTGCTCCTACTGCGCCATTCCCAACATCCGGGGACACTTCCGCAGCCGTACCATGGAGAGCATTCTGGATGAGGTGAAAAGGTTTGCCAAAGCCGGGGTCAAGGAGATCAACCTGGTGGCTCAGGACACCACCCGATACGGAGAGGACCGGTATGGCAAACTGATGCTGCCTGAGCTGATCCGTCAGGTCTGCGCCGTTCCCGAGATTCAGTGGGTTCGGGTGCTCTACTGTTATCCCGACCGGGTGACCGATGAACTGTTGGAGGTTATGGCCTCCGAGCCCAAGTTTGTCAAATATATGGATATTCCCATCCAGCACGCCAGCGGACGGATTCTCAAGGCCATGAACCGGCGGGGGGACCGCCGGAGCCTGACAGCCCTTATGGAGAAGATCCGCCAAAAGGTGCCGGGAATGATTTTGCGCACCACTTTGATCACCGGTTTCCCGGGGGAGACCCAGGAGGATTTCGCGGAGCTCTGTGATTTTGTCAAGGAAGTTCGGTTTGAGCGGCTGGGCTGTTTTACCTACTCCGCTGAGGACAACACCCCGGCAGTGGATATGCCCAATCAGGTTGAGGAGTCGGTGAAGCGCAACCGGGCGGACGCCATTATGACCGAACAGATGGGGATTGCCCAGGCCTTTAATGAGAGCTGTGTAGGCAAGGTGTTTGCCGTACTCACCGAGGGGTATGACACCGCAGGGAAATGTTGGTACGGCCGCAGCTATATGGATGCCCCCGACATTGATACCCGGGTCTATTTTACCTCTGATGCCACTTTGCGGCCCGGAGATTTTGTACAGGTAAAGATCACTGGCACCGAGGGCTATGATCTCACCGGCCAGCAGGTAAAGGAGGCATAGCATGAACACACCTAACAAGCTGACCATGCTGCGCATGGTGATGATTCCATTTTTTGTAGCCTGTATGCTTCTTGATTTTATCCCCAACCAGTTTCTGTGGGCCTTTGTGATTTTTCTCACGGCCTCCCTCACCGATCTGTTGGACGGCTATCTGGCTCGCCGGGACCATTTGGTTACTGACTTTGGCAAGCTGATGGACCCTCTGGCTGACAAGTTGCTGGTGACCTCTGCCCTGATCTGCTTTGTGGATTTGGAAGTGATTCCGGCGGTGGTGGTGATTATCATTCTTTCCCGGGAGTTTCTGGTCACTTCCATCCGGCTGGTGGCCGCCCCCAAGGGACGGGTCATCGCCGCGGATATTTACGGCAAGGCCAAGACTGTCTGCCAGATGAGCTGGATGTGCTATCTCATGCTGGCTATGGCAGCCCTTCAGGCTGGCGTTGCTTTATGGTTTCCAAATCGGCTTATCCACTTGCTTTTTATGGTGGTTACCACAGGACTTACCATCTTTTCCGGTTTTCATTATGTGTGGAACAACCGGGATCTGCTGGCTCAGTAGATTTTGCCGGGGCCCTCTTGATTTTTGCGCATAAATGTGATACAGTAACATACAATACAAGAGATGAAATGCGTTTAACGGGAAAAGTAGGGATATACACCGTCAGACAGAGAGGAAGCTCGACCCGCTGAAAGGGCTTCTTGCCAGGAGTATCCTGAACATGCACCCGCCAGCACAGAAAAGGAACAGTTCTTTGAACCCAGTATGGTTCTGCGTTTTGCCTGCGTTAAAGGCCCAAGAGTACAATCCGAAGTGGAACCGCGAGTGATCGCCTTCGGCTGCCTGTTTGGCAGCCGAAGGCTTTTTTATTGCTGTAAGACAACCCAGATATAACCAATTGGAAGAAAGGGGCAGAATACCATGAAGATTTATAACACACTTACCAAACAGAAGGAGGAATTTGTCCCTCTGGAACCGGGCAAGGTGAAAATCTATGCCTGTGGTCCCACTGTTTACAACTATATTCATATTGGCAACGCCCGTCCCATCTGTACTTTTGATACCCTGCGCCGGTATTTGGAGTACCGGGGGTATGAGGTAACCTTTGTCCAGAACTTCACCGACATTGATGACAAACTAATTAAAAAGGCCAATGAGGAGGGTATTACCGTTGCTCAGGTAGCTCAGCGGTATATCCAGGAGTACAAAACCGACGCGGAGGGACTGGGGGTACGTCCCGCCACCTATCACCCCAAGGCCACCGAGAACATTGACACCATTATTGAGGTGGTAAAAACCCTTATTGACAAGGGGTTTGCCTACGAAAAGGATGGAGATGTCTATTTCCGCAGCCGTAAGTTTTCCGGATATGGCAAGCTGTCCCACATGCCTTTGGAGGAACTGGATGCCGGCAACCGGATTGATGTGAGCAGCCAGAAAGAAGATTCCCTGGACTTTGTGCTGTGGAAAGCCGCCAAACCGGGGGAGCCCTCCTGGGAGTCTCCCTGGGGCCTGGGCCGGCCCGGCTGGCACATTGAGTGCACCGCCATGATTCAAAACTATCTGGGGCCCACTATTGATATCCACTGCGGTGGGCAGGATTTGGTTTTCCCTCACCACGAAAATGAGATTGCCCAGGGAGAGTGCTATACCGGCAAGGAATACGCCCGGTACTGGATGCACAATGGTTTTATCAATGTGGATAACCATAAGATGAGCAAATCTTTGGGTAACTTCTTCACTGTGCGGGAGGTGGCGGAAAAGTTCGGGTATGAGCCCATCAAATATATGATGCTCTCGGCCCACTACCGCAGCCCTCTCAACTACAGCTATGATGTGATCGAACAGTGCAAAGGCGCTTTGGAGCGGCTCCACAACTGCCGGGATAACATGGACTTTGCCCTCAAAAATGCGGTGGAACAGCCAACCCAGGGAGAGGACGCCTTTAAAAAGGCGGTGGATGGCTATGTCCAGCAGTTTGTAGACGCCATGGAGGATGACCTCAACACCGCTGACGCCATTTCCGCCCTGTTTGAGATGGTACGGGAAATCAACACCTTCCTGGCAGTACCCAGAAGTAAGGACGCCATTTCCTATGCCATTGCCCGCTTTGATGAGCTGACCAATGTGCTGGGCCTTCTGTACCAGCGCCGGGAGCAGAATCTGGACGCGGAAATCGAGGCTCTCATTGAAAAGCGCCAGCAGGCCCGGAAAAATAAGGATTTCCAGACCGCTGATAAAATCCGGGATGATCTGAAAGCCCGGGGAATCCTGTTGGAGGATACCCCCCAAGGCGTCAAGTGGTCCTATCAAAAATAGCTTACTACATCTACCATACAACCAGGAAAGGCGCGGAGGGATATACTCTCCGCGCCTTTCTCTTTTGGACAAAAGGATGGGGGGCTTTGAGGGCAGAAATAAGCAAAAGATAAAACTTTCATAGGGCTGGTTCCCTTTCAGCTTTTTTGGGATATAATAGAGGTGGGAAAGTCAGGAAAACAGCGAAAAGGACAGGACGTATGCAGATTATCAGTGTAATGGAATATATTGGAGTTTTTGCCTTTGCTTTGTCTGGGGCTTTGTTGGCGATCCAATATAAAATGGACCTCTTTGGCATTGCCATTCTGGCAGGTACCACAGCGGTAGGCGGCGGTATCCTGCGGGATGTGGTGATGGATGTGGGTGTCCCGGTGTTTTTCAGCAGCTATACTACCATCTTTTTGATTGCTCTGGGAATTGGCGTAGCGATTCTGGTTACTGTCAGTGCTCGAATGAAGCGGGGAAAACTGTGGGAAATTTCCATGCTCACTGCCGATGCCATTGGATTGGCTGTCTTTGCTATTGATACCGGGGTCAAGGGAATTCAAAATGGCTATAATCTGCCGCAGTTTTTGTTTGTTTCCCTGATTACAGCCGTAGGTGGCGGTGTTATTCGGGATGTTATGTGCCAAAGGGTTCCCCAAGTTCTGCAAAAGGAAGTCTATGCCTCTGCCGCATTGATGGGAGCGCTGTGCCTTTGGTTTACCGAGCCGTATTTAGGAGTTCATTGGGCCACCTATCTCTCCCTTTTTGTTGTATTAGGTGTTCGCTTTGTCAGTGTAGTACTCCATTGGGATCTCCCCATTATTCGGGGACGGTCAGGACATTCTGCCAATGAGTAAATACCTGTCACTTTTTCTAAAAAAGTATGGAAAACAGGTTGACAAAGATCGGTCCTTTTGATAAAATATAATGCGTCGCCGATCTGAATATGCGGGTGTAGTTCAATGGTAGAATCCCAGCCTTCCAAGCTGGTCGCGTGGGTTCGATTCCCATCACCCGCTCCATATGCGCCAGTAGCTCAGCTGGATAGAGCAACTGCCTTCTAAGCAGTAGGCCAGGGGTTCGAGTCCCTTCTGGCGCACCAGTTTTATATGGTGGGTATAGCGTAGTTGGTTAACGCGTCAGATTGTGGCTCTGAAGACCATCGGTTCGAATCCGATTACCCACCCCATACTTTACCTATAAAAGGCTTTCCTCAAAGCCTTTTTTATCTATGTAGCTATATGCTGGGCTGTCGCCAAGCGGTAAGGCACCACACTTTGACTGTGGCATCCCGATGGTTCGAGTCCATCCAGCCCAACCATCTATAATGGTCAGTTTAGATCGGATGCGTGTAAAAGCGCATCCGATCGGCCTTTTCCGGGGTTTTTCTGACCTCAATTTCAGCCGAAAAACAAAAGATCGGCTAACCGTTTTTTCAGGAACTG
>CALXEL010000107.1 GCA_944387315.1 uncultured Clostridia bacterium | reverse complement strand
AAGGGTTGGGACAACTGCTTCTGTGTCTCGATGAATTCCAACAAGACCGAGGATTACAGTGTCGCTGTCCGCTTCGGTGAGGACAACCTGCTGGTACAGGTTAAGGATTCCGATCTGCTGGGCTATTTCTCTGAATGTAAGACAGCGGAATTTGTACCTGAGTTTATTGAGAAAAACGAGATTGAGGTTAAAATTCCTGAGATCCCCAACAAGGAAGTGCTGGCCAAGCTCAAACAGCATCCCATGTGGCAGGAGTACAACACCCGCTGCATCAGCTGCGGCAGCTGTACCATTGCTTGCAGCACCTGCACCTGTTTTACTACCATTGATAAGATTTACGATGAAAACCGCAATGTAGGTGAGCGCAGACGGGTAGCTGCCTCCTGCCAGGTGGCTGGATTCGACCGGATGGCCGGTGGTCACGAGTTCCGGAAAACCGCTGCCGATCGGGTTCGCTATCGTGTGCTCCACAAGGTATACGACTACAAGGCGAGATTTAAAGATTCTCATATGTGTGTGGGATGTGGACGCTGCAGCGCCAGATGTCCCAAGCTGATCTCCTTCCCAGCCATTATCGCTAAGATGTCGGTGGCGCTGGAAGAGATCTGCGGCCAGCAAGCCAAGTAGAAGAGGAGGATCGACAGATGAACAATCCCGTAATGCCAAAACCCTATACCATTCTGGACGTCTTTAAAGAGACCGATATGGAATACACCTTTAAGGTTGCTACCGATATTGTGCCAGCCCATGGACAGTTTATGCAGCTTTCCATTCCTAAAATTGGTGAGGCTCCCATCTCTGTCAGCTCCTTTGGAGATGGCTATATGGAGTTTACCATCCGCGCTGTGGGCAAACTGACCGATAAATTGTTTTCTCTCCAGCCTGGCGACACCCTGTTTATGCGTGGCCCATACGGAAAGGGCTGGCCCATTGAGCAGTTTGCTGGTAAGCATCTGGTAGTGATTGCCGGCGGCACTGGTGTTGCTCCTGTGAGAAGCCTGCTCAACAAATGCTGTGATGAGCCCGGCTTTGCCAAGAGTGTACATCTGATCTGCGGCTTTAAAAACGCTGAGAGCATCCTCTTTAAAAAGGATCTGGAGAGATGGAAGGAAAACTTTGAGGCCATTTACACTCTGGACAATGAGACAATTCCCTGTTGGCAGTGTGGTTTGGTGACCCAGTTTATTCCCGACTTCAACTATGACAGCTTTGACGGCGAGTATGAGGTCATCATTGTAGGACCACCCGCCATGATGCACTTCTCCGCCCTGAAATGTATGACCTGTGGTATTCCGGAAGAAAAAGTATGGGTTTCCTTCGAGCGGAAAATGTCCTGCGCGGTGGGTAAATGCGGCCACTGCCGGATTGATGAGACCTATGTGTGTCTGGAAGGCCCTGTATTTAACTATACCGTGGCCAAAAATCTGTTGGACTAAGGGAGGACGCAATCTATGAATCATGATATTGATATTAAAAAGTTGCAAAAAAACTGCTGGCGCCAGTCCAAGGTCCCAGGGGAGTTTATGATCCAGCTGCGTGTTCCCGGCTCCTGCATCGACGCCAAATACCTGCATGTCATTGAGCATATCGCCACCACCTGGGGCAATGGCACCTTCCATGTAGGCGCCCGCCATACCCTCAATGCCCCCGGCGTCAAGTATGAGAATATCCCTACCGTCAACGCCTATTTGGAGCAGTACCTGATCGCGGTAGAAAAAGAGATGTGCGGCGTGGAGATGGATACCTCTTCTGGTTATCCCACCATCGGCGCCAGAAACATCATGGCCTGTATTGGCAATGTCCACTGTCCTTTGGCAAATGTCAATACCCAGGAGATGGCCAAGAAGATTGAGCCACTGATCTTCCCCAGCAACTACCATGTAAAAATCGCTGTGGCCGGATGTCCCAACGACTGTGCCAAGGGCCATTTCAATGACTTTGGTATTATCGGTATCGCCAAGATGGACTACCACTACGAGCGCTGCATTGGCTGCGGCGCCTGTGTAGACGCCTGTAAGAGCCATGCCACCGGTGTGCTCTCCCTCACCGAGGATGGCAAGGTAGCCAAGGACACCTGCTGCTGCGTAGGCTGCGGCGAGTGTGCCATTGCCTGTCCTGCCAGCGCCTGGACCAGAAAGCCCCAGAAATTCTATCGGGTGCTCATTGGCGGACGTACCGGCAAACAGTATCCCCGTATGGGCAGAACCTTCCTCAACTGGGTTACCGAAGATGTAGTACTGGGCGTGCTGAAAAACTGGCCCAAGTTCTCCGCTTGGGTACTGGATTACAAACCAGTATACATTCATGGCGGCCACCTGATTGACCGGGCTGGTTACAACAAGTTTAAAGAGCTGATTCTGGAGGGAGTTGAGCTGAATCCTGAGGCTCAGGTTGCTCAGAGAATCTTCTGGACTGAAACTGAGTACCGGGCTCAGATCAATGTGAAGCCTCTGTCCGAGCATCCCCCGGCAGGTCCTCAGGCATAATTTCATTCTTTGATATTTTACAAAAGGCCGACTGTTGACCGGACAGAAGGCCTTTTGTTTTGCGGTGGAGCAGCCAGGCAAAGATGGCTGAGCCGGATTCTCGTTGCGGCAGTTACCCTTTTTTGATATAATAGTACCTATTGAACAAACCGCCCCAAAGGGCTATTTTCTCAGCTTTCCGGAGGATTGCAAGTGTTTTTGCCAGGGGAGTCGAAGGTTTTCACAGCCCAATCATATGCCAAAGACCGGCAGAAGGAATGACAAAGATGTTTCTGGGTGTAATTGGCCTTTCCTATCAAAATACCCCTTTGTGGGTGATGAATAAAATTTCTATCAGTGACACTGACAAACTGGAACTGTACAACCGTTTGGAGGATGAGCTGGGGGTTTATTCGGTGATCCTGTCCACCTGCAACCGGGTAGAGATCTATTTTTCTGGAGAACAGGAAGAAATCTATCGAACGGTGCCGGACTTTGTAGTGGGACTTTTTCCCCAGCTGCCTCTGGCCGATACCCTTTACTGTTATCGGGGAGAGGACGCCCTGCGCCATCTCTATCAGGTGGCCTGCGGGCTGGATTCCCTGGTGTTGGGGGAGGATCAGATTCTGGGCCAGATCAAAAATGCCCACCAGCTTTCCCAGCAGGCGGGGGCATCGGGGAAAATCCTCAACAAAGTATTTTTGGGGGCAGTAACAGCCGCCAAGAAATGTAAAACGCTGCTGGCCATCAGTGAGATTCCCCTTTCACTGAGCTATATTGGCATTCAGCTGTTGGAGCGGGAAGGGGGTATCGCCGGAAAGCGGGCACTGGTTTTGGGAGCGGGCAAAATGAGCCGCTTGGCCATTACCTATCTGTTGGAGGGCGGTGCCGCCAGCGTCACTGTGTGCAGCCGCACCCCTCCTGAGGGAATGGAGAATTTTGACCAGACTAGACTGAGCTTTGCGCCTTTTGGAGCCAGGTACAGCCTGCTGCCGGCTATGGATCTGCTGGTCAGCGCCACATCGGCTCCCCATACAGTTGTAGCGCTTTCGGAAATGCCCAGGCTGCTGCGGCCCCTTTCCATCCTGGATCTGGCCTTGCCTTTGGATGTTGACCCTCAAGTGGGCCGGATCCCGGGGGTAACCTTGTACAACATGGATGCCATGAAAGCCATTTCTGAAAAAAATCTCCAGAGGCGCCAGCAGCTGGGGGAGCAGGCCCGGCAGTTTTTGGATGAGGAACTGGAAAATTTAATGAATGAGCTCAGTCAGATGAAGGCGGAGCCCATTATTCGCCATCTTACCGGCCGCTGTGACCAGCTGACCCAGGAGACGATGGAGTTTATCTCCCGCAAGCTGGAGCTTTCGGATCGGGAACAGGCAGTGATTACCAAGGCCATTCGGGCCGCTTTAAAAAAGATGATACGCCAGCCGGTACATACCATAAAAAGCCTGGACCGGAACTCGGTGGACGCGTATATTCAGATAGCCCAGAGCCTATATGGCCTGGATGAAGATTGCAAGACAGCACAGGGGGAGGGGACCAGATGAAGATCAAAGTAGGCACCCGTTCCAGCAAGCTGGCCATGGCGCAGACCCTTTGGGTGGCCAGACAGCTGGAGGAACAGCATCCAGGTTTGGAGGTAGAGCTCTGTCCCATTTCTACCAAGGGGGATCAGATTCAGCATCTGCCTTTGGATAAGATTGGAGACAAGGGGCTCTTTACCCAGGCCATTGAGCAGGCGCTGCTGGATGGGACGGTGGACTTTGCCGTTCACAGCATGAAGGATATGCCCACCCAGATGGATGACCGGCTGAGCTTTCTCTGTGTGCCCCGCCGGGAGGACCCCAGGGATGTGCTGGTGGCCGCGTCGGGATATACCGGCCTGTCCGACCTGCCCCAGGGGGCAAAAATCGGCTGCGGCAGCAAGCGGCGGATCTGCCAGCTGCTGGCCCTGCGTCCGGATTTGCGGATCTGCCCCATCCGGGGAAATATCGACACCAGAATGGGGAAAATTGCCACCGAGGGGCTGGATGGAGTTATTCTGGCCGCCGCTGGTATTCACCGGCTGGGGTTGGAACAGCGGATTACCAGCTATTTTTCCCCACAGGAAATGATTCCCGCCTGTGCTCAGGGGGCGCTGGCTATCCAGGCCAGAGGGGACCGGGAAGATTTGGCCGCTCTTTTTGCTGTGCTCCATGACCAACAGGCCGCCTGCCAGGTGGAGGCGGAACGGGCCTATCTGGAAGCAGTGGGCGGCGGATGCCATCTGCCGGTAGGGGCCATTGCCCAGGTTTTTGAGGATACCCTGACCTTGCGGGCCCTGCTGGGTCGCGAAGACGGCAGAAAGTGGGTGACCGGAGAACTCTCCGGACCCAGAGACCAGTGCCGCCTTATTGGGGAAAAGCTGGCGGCACAGCTGAAAGAAAAATTAGAGGAGGCAGGCGCATGATACCAACGGTATATCTGGTGGGAGCGGGCCCGGGAGATTTTGAACTGATGACCTTAAAAGGAAAACGGTGCATCCAGCAGGCCGACGTACTGATTTATGACCGGCTGGCCAGCGACGCCTTTTTGCAGTTGGCCAAACCGGGCTGCCGACTCATCTATGCTGGCAAACAGGCCGGCAACCACGCAATCCCCCAGGAGGAGCTCAACCAGCTTATTGCCAGAGAGGCCCTGGCAGGCCATCGTGTGGTACGGCTCAAGGGGGGAGACCCCTATGTCTTTGGCCGGGGGGGAGAGGAAGCTCTCTGCCTGCGGCAGTATGGGGTGCCCTTTGAAGTGGTGCCGGGAGTGACCTCGGCCATTGCTGGGCTGTGCTACGCGGGAATTCCCATTACCCAGCGGGACTATGCCGCCTCCTTTCATGTGATTACCGGCCACGCCAAAGAAGGGGTGGAGCGGGAACCTGACTGGCAGCTGCTGGCTCGTCAGGAGGGGACCTTGGTCTTTTTGATGGGGTTGGGCCATCTGGATCAGATCGCCGGTGGCTTGTTGGCCGCCGGTAAAGACCCGGCTACCCCAGCGGCAGTGATCAGCAACGCCAGTTTGTACAATCAACAGGTACGCACTGCCCCCTTGGGGGAGATTGCCCGGGAGGTGACCCAAAACCCGGTGCCATCCCCCGCCATCATTGTGGTGGGTCAGGTGGTTTCCCTGCGGGAACAGCTGAGCTTTTTTGAACGGCGCCCTCTGTTTGGCAAAACAGTAGGGGTGACCCGGGGACGGGGACAGAACCAGCAATTGCTGGAACAGCTGGAATCCCTGGGCGCCCGAGGGGTCTCCATGCCGATGATTTCCATTGTTCCCCAGCCAGCCCCAGAGCTGGAAGGAAAGCTGAAACATTTGGGAGACTACAGCTGGTTGGTACTCACCAGCCAAAACGCCGCCCAGATCTTTTTTGAGCGGCTCTTTGCCAGCGGCAGGGACAGCCGGGCGCTGGGTGGAGTAAAGATCTGTGCCATCGGTGCCGCCACCGCCGGGGAGCTGGAAAAACGGGGGCTCACCCCCGACTGTGTGCCCCCTGCCTTTTCTTCCCAGGGGATTTGGCAGGTGTTGGGCCCCATGCTGACCTCTCAGGATCGGGTGCTGCTGCCCCGGGGTAAAAAGACAGTAAGCCGTCTGGCTCAGCGGATGGGGGAGATCTGCCCGGTGGATGAGGTAATTCTCTACGAGACCCAGCCGGAGAAGCAGGCAAACCGGGAGGGTCTGGCCCTTTTGGCAGAGGGGAAGCTGGACTACCTGACTGTTTCCAGCCCATCCATTCTCACCTCCCTTTGGAATCAGCTGGAAAACCCTGGGGCAGTTCTGTCCAGTACCCGGCTGGTAACCATTGGACCGGTGACCACCCAGGCGGTGCTGGACGCCGGCCTGCCTCAGCCGCTGGAAGCCCATGTGTCTACCCAGGAGGGAATGGTACAGGCTATTTTGGAGGACTGCAAGAGGCAGAGTCAACAATAAAAATACAGGCTCAGGGCCTGAGAGAACGAGGCGATAGAATATGCTGACAAATAGACCAAGACGGTTGCGTCTCAACCCTGCCATGCGGGATTTGGTGCGGGAGACCCGGCTGCATGTAAAAGAACTCATCTACCCTCTCTTTATTGTGGAGGGCAGCGGCATCCGGGAGGAGATTCCCTCCATGCCGGGCCAGTATCACTACTCGGTGGATATGCTGGCGGGAGAGATTGAGGAGATCACCCGGCTGGGTATCGGCGGAGTGCTGCTTTTCGGTCTGCCCCAGGAAAAGGACAGCGTAGGCAGCCAGGCCTACTGCGCCACCGGGGTGGTACAGAACGCGGTGCGGGAGATCAAACGGCTGGCTCCCCAGCTGCTGGTGATTACCGACCTGTGTATGTGTGAATACACCGACCACGGCCACTGCGGCATTTTGGACCCGGACGGCTATGTCAACAACGACAAAACCCTGGAATATCTGGCCAAAATCGCGGTGAGCCAGGCCCAGGCGGGAGCGGACATTGTGGCCCCCTCCGATATGATGGACGGCCGGGTGGGTGCCATCCGCCAGGCCTTGGATGAAAATGGCTTTGAAAAGGTGGCCATCATGGCCTACAGCGCCAAGTATGCCTCCAATTACTATGGGCCCTTCCGTCAGGCTGCGGCCTCTGCCCCCAGCTTTGGGGACCGGAAAACCTACCAGATGGACTATGGCAACATCCGGGAGGCCCTGCGGGAATGTGAAGCGGACATCCAGGAGGGTGCCGACATGATTATGGTCAAGCCTGCCCTGTGCTATCTGGATGTGGTTTCCCAGGTGCGGCAGCATTTTTCCCAGCCTTTGGCGGTGTACAGTGTCAGCGGTGAGTACTCTATGCTTACCAACGCGGTGCGTCAAGGCATTTTGGGAGAAGATGTGATCTGGGAGAGTGTTCTGGCCATGAAGCGGGCCGGAGCGGATATCATCATCACCTATTTTGCAAAATACCTGGCAGAAAAGCTGAGATAGGAGCGAGAAAGATATGGGTACAGAAAAGTCTGCGGCTCTCTTTGAGGAAGCGTTGCGGTACATCCCCGGTGGGGTCAACAGCCCGGTGCGGGCTTTCCGCTCGGTGGGCACCCACCCGATTTTTGTAGACCGGGCCCAGGGCAGCAAGCTGTGGGACTGTGACGGCAACTGCTATATCGACTATATTACCTCCTGGGGACCGATGATTCTGGGCCATTGCCCAGAACAGATTGGCCAGACCATTTCCCGGGTGGCCAGCAAAGGCACCAGCTTTGGACTGCCCACCAGTGTGGAGGTGGAAATGGCCCGGGAGGTGACCCAGGCCTATCCTGCCATTGATATGGTGCGGATGGTCAACTCGGGCACCGAGGCCACCATGAGCGCCATTCGGGTGGCCCGGGGCTATACCCATCGGGACAAGATCATTAAATTTGAGGGCTGTTACCATGGCCACAACGATGGTATGCTGGTCAGCTGCGGTTCCGGCGCTTTGACCTTTCAGGTGCCCACCAGCCCAGGGGTGCCGGCGGCGGTGGTGCAGGATACCATTGTCTGCCGCTACAACGACCTACGGGATGTAGAGGCCGCCTTTGCCCGGTATCCCGGCCAGATCGCCGGGGTGATTGTGGAACCGGTGGCGGCCAACATGGGAGTGGTTCCCCCCAAGGAGGGGTTCCTCCAGGGGCTGCGCCAGCTGACAGCGGAAAACGGTGCTGTCCTGATCTTTGATGAGGTCATTACCGGGTTCCGTCTGGGATTGGGTGGAGCCAGCCAGCGGTACGGGGTGGCTCCCGACATGGCCTGTTTTGGCAAGATCATAGGCGCGGGACTGCCGGTGGGAGCCTATGGTGGTCGCCGGGAGATTATGGAGATGGTCTCTCCAGCCGGGCCGGTCTACCAAGCCGGTACCCTTTCAGGCAATCCCCTGGCTATGTCACTGGGGCTGGAGATGCTCCGGGAGCTGAAAGCACACCCTGAGATTTACACCCGCCTGGAGGAAAAAGCCGCCTGTCTGGAGGCGGGCTTTGCCCAAAACATTGCCCAGGTGGGGCTGCCCTGTACCCTGACCCGGGTGGGCTCGCTGCTCTGCCTATTCTTTACCGAGGGGCCGGTGGAGGGCTATGACCAGGTGCGCCACTCTGATACCAAAAAGTTTGCCGCCTACTTTGCCAGTATGCTGGCCCAGGGAGTGCTCATTGCCCCCAGCCAGTTCGAGGCCATGTTTGTCTCGGCGGCTCACACCCAGGAGGACCTGGAGCACACAATCGCCGCCAACCGCATTGCCTTGGAGGCGGCGGCCCAGGCATAAAAAGGAGGGGATGGCTGTGGGATTCTATCCCTTGATGATTCGCATGGAGGGCCGGCAGGTGCTGCTGGTGGGGGGCGGCAAGGTGGCCCTGCGGAAATTCCGGGCACTGCTGCCCACCGGCGCCCAAATTACAGTGGCAGCTCCCACCTTTGCCGGTGAGGAAGGAGACTGGCAAGGAGCCAGCCGGCTGGCTCAGCCTTTTGATCCCCAAATGATCCAGGGGATGGATCTGGTGGTGGCTGCCACCGACAACCGCTTGGTCAACGCCCAGGTGGCTCAGGCCTGCCATGAGCGGGGTATCCTCTGCTGTGTCTGTGACAGCTTGGAGGAGTCGGATTTTATTTTTCCGGCAGTGGTCACCAGGGGGAAACTGAAAATTGCTGTTTCCACCTGTGGGGAGGACCCGGCCCTGGCTAAATCTATCCGAAAGGAGCTGGAGGAGCGGTATTCCTCCCAAGAAGCCCAGCGAGTGGCTCAGGCAGGGGAGGAACGGCGTCGCCGCCTGGGCCGGCTCTGATCTGAAATAAAAAATACAATGAAACAACCCTTTGCTTCCCAGTGATCTCGCTGGGAAGCAAAGGGTTGTTTTGCCGATTGCCAAATCGTGTGTTTAAGTATGGAACTCCACCGCCTGACTGGTCTGATTTAAGACGTCAATAAAGGCGGCCACTGTGGGGGTCATGGTTTTTTCCTCCGGCAGAATATAGGATAGTTTGCGGGTGTACTCCTTGTTGAGGGGCAGCTTGACCAGCTCACCCTTTTTCAGCTCCTCGTTGACCACCAGCTGGGACATAAAGGTGATGCCCAACCCCTCCTTGACTACCTCTTTGATAGCTGAGTTGGAGTTGTATTCCATCTTGTTTTCCACCTTGATGCAGTTGGATTCCACAAATCCCTTGAGGTACTGCTCGGTACCGGAACCCTTTTCCCGGGTGATCCAAAGCATTTTGCCCAACTGGCTGGCACTGAATTCAGGAAACTGTCGGGCTATCTCTGGGGCCGCTACCAAAATCATATTGTCGGTAAGAAAATCCACCCGTTTAAAATTGTGAGGAATCTCCTTGCCCTCAATGAGGCCGATGTCAATTTCTCCCCGGCTGAGTTTTTCAGCGATTTCGTAGGTGTTGTCAATGACTACGCTGAGCTTTACCTGGGGGTGACCGGAAGAAAACACCTTGAGCACTCGAGGCAGCAGGCAGGTGCCAATGGTCATGCTGGCACCGATCCGCAGCGGCCGGGCACTGGAATCCTCCAGCTCCTCCAACTCCTCAAAGGTGCGGTCCAGCAGGTGTAAGATTTCCTTGCCCCGCCGGTAAACCACCATTCCCTCTTCGGTCAGCTCGATCTGCTTGGTACTGGCGGAACGGGTGATGAGGGTGGCATTGCCAAAATATATCTCAATTTTTTTTACATGCTGGCTGACGGTGGGCTGAGAAAAATTCAGCTTTTTAGCCGTCTTGGTAAAACTTTTGCTTTCGGCTACTTCCAAAAAGGTGCGCAGCTCCTCAAACATCCGGCTTCCTCCCTGTGGGATCATTTTATTTCATTATACCACGCAGGTCTGTTTGGCACAAACCTTTCTCTTCCTTTTCTGGAAAGCAAAAAATAACCGCCTCTGCGGGTAAAACAGGCAAAGGCGGCGAAAAAACAGCGTTGAAAATTTGGATTAAGCTGGCTCCTCGGCAAAATTGCCAGTGTACAGCCGATAGTAGGTACCTTTCTTTGCAATCAACTCATCATGGGTACCCCGCTCAATAATTCGGCCTTGATCCATTACCATAATACAGTCAGCGTTACGGACGGTAGATAGCCGGTGGGCGATGACAAAGGTGGTGCGTCCAGTCATCAAGGCATCCATACCATCCTGTACCAGTTTTTCAGTTCGGGTATCAATGGAGGAGGTGGCCTCATCCAAAATCAGAACCGGCGGATCGGCAACGGCTGCCCGGGCAATGGCCAGCAGCTGACGTTGACCCTGGCTGAGGTTGGCGCCATCACCGGTCAACATGGTCTGGTAGCCGTCTGGCAGCCGGCGGATAAATCCATCGGCATTGGCCAGCTGAGCGGCGGCGATACATTCCTCATCGCTGGCATTTAGGTTACCATACCGGATATTTTCCATTACTGTACCGGTAAACAGATGGGTATCCTGCAAAACAATGCCTAGGGATCGGCGCAAGTCAGCTTTTTTGATCTTGTTGATGTTGATTCCATCGTACCGGATTTTGCCATCGGCAATGTCATAGAACCGGTTGATTAGGTTGGTGATGGTGGTTTTTCCGGCGCCGGTAGCCCCTACAAAAGCGATCTTTTGGCCAGGTTTGGCCCACAGGCTGATGTCGTGGAGGACAATTTTGCTTTCATCATAACCAAAGTCCACATTTTCAAATACGACGCCGCCTTCCAGCTTGGTGTAGGTGACAGTGCCGTCCCCTTTGTGGGGATGTTTCCAGGCCCACAGGTTGGTGCGTTCCCCGGCTTCAGACAGCTGGCCATTGGCATCCTCTTTGGCGTCAACCAGTTCCACATAACCCTGATCGACTTCAGGCTGCTGATCCATCAGTTCAAATACCCGCTGGGCACCAGCTGCGGCGTTGACTACAAAGTTTACCTGTACACTGACCTGGGTGATAGGCTGGGTGAAGCTTTTGTTGAGGCCTACAAAGGAAACCACTGTGCCCAGGGTGATGCCCGCCAAGCCATTGATTCCCAGAATTGCACCTACAATCGCTACTACAGCATAACTGAGCCAGCCGATGTTGGCATTGATGGGCATCAATAAGTTGGCGTAACTGTTGGCCCGGTCAGCGCTCTGACGCAGGGCTTCATTGATTTTATGGAAATCCTCTTTTGCGGCTTCTTCATGGCAAAAGACTTTTACCACCTTTTGACCATCCAGCATTTCCTCAATAAACCCATCCACAATACCTAAATTTTTCTGCTGCTGGATATAGTATTTAGCGGAAAGCTTGGAAAAATTGGAAGTTACAAACAGCATTGTTAAGGCTGTCAGTATCGAAATAATTGTGAGCGTTGGATTTAGCACCACCATGGTGATAAAGGTGGCAGTCATCGAGATGGCCGAGTTGATGATCTGTGGAATGCTTTGGCTGAGCAGCTGACGCAAGGTATCCACATCATTGGTGTATACCGACATGATATCTCCATGGGCATGGGTGTCAAAGTATTTGATAGGCAGAGATTCCATCTTGGAAAACAGCTCATTACGTACATGACGCATAGTGCCCTGGCTGATTGATACCATAATGCGGTTGTAGGCATAAGCACCAGCGATACCAACCGCCAGAATACAGGCCAGTTGGATCAGTGCCTGTTTCAGACCGCTGAAGTCGGTAGAGCCGTTGGACAGCATAGGGACAATATAGTCGTCCACCAAAGTCTGGGGGAAAGTAGCTCCAAAAACTGTGGCGATGGCCGAAACCAAAATGCACAGGATAACCAGCATAAAGGGGAATTTATACAGGTGGAGCATATAGCCTACTACCCGCTTGAGGGCCAAGGAGGACATGTCGTTTGATCTTTTATTCATATTATAATCCCCTCCTTTTTACGCGGGCTGGTCAAAATCGCCGCCGCCTTTAATCTGGGACTCATAGATTTCCCGATAGATGGCGTTGTTTTGCAGCAGATTTTCATGGGTGTCAAAGGCGTTTACAGTGCCATTGTCCAACACCAAAATACGGTCGGCGTGTTCCACACTGGAAATACGCTGGGCAATAATGATTTTGGTAGTTCCGGGAATGGTGCGGGCAAAAGCTTGGCGAATCTTGGCGTCAGTGGCGGTATCCACCGCGCTGGTGGAATCATCCAAAATTAAAATTTTGGGTTTCTTTAACAGGGCGCGGGCGATACAGAGCCGCTGTTTCTGTCCACCGGATACATTGGCGCCGCCCCGTTCAATACGGGTTTGGTACCGGTCGGGGAAACGCTCGATAAACTCATCGGCGCAGGCTGCCTGACAGGCCGCCACGCACTCCTCTTCACTGGCCTGTGGGTTGCCCCAACGCAGGTTATCCAAAATGGTGCCGGAGAAAAGGGTGTTTTGCTGTAGCACTACTGATACCTGGTTGCGCAGGGTTTCCATATCGTATTCCTTGACATTGCGCCCGCCAACATAAACAGCTCCCTCATCCACATCATAGAGGCGGCAGATCAGATTGACCAGAGTACTTTTGCCGGAGCCAGTACCACCGATGACTCCGATGGTCTCACCGGAATCAATGTGGAGATTGATATTGGACAGAGCGTTTTTTCCACTGCCATGTTTGTAGGAGAAGCTGACATCCTGAAAATCCACACTGCCGTCCGGCACCTGGAATACTGGATCTTGAGGTTCTTTCAGATCGGGTGTTTCAACAAGCAGTTCCTCAATTCGGCGAACACTGGCCATAGACATGGTGATCATAACCACTACCATAGAGAGCATCATCAAACTCATCATCAAGGACATGACATAGCTGAATAGGCTGGTCAGCTGGCCGGTGGTCATATCCCCTGCCACAATAAAGTGAGCACCCAACCAGGAGACCGAAATGATACAGAAATAGACTGCTACCATCATGGCCGGGTTATTGAAAGCCAACAGCCCTTCAGCTTTGACAAAAAGTTTGTAAAGGTTGGAGGATGCCTGGGAGAACTTCTGGTTTTCATAATCCTCTCGAACAAAAGCTTTGACTACTCGAATGGCCGCGATATTCTCCTGAACGCTGGCATTGAGATCGTCGTATTTACGAAACACCTGGTTAAAGACCTTCATGGTGACCACCATGATGCTTCCCAATGCCAGTACCAGAAAAGCAATGGCAAACAGGAACATGGTGCTCAGTTCGGGGCTGATGATCAGACACATGGAAAAGCTGAAGATCAGGGTGAGAGGAGAACGGACCGCCACACGAACCAGCATCATAAAAGCATTTTGAATGTTGGTAATGTCGGTGGTCATACGAGTGACCAGTCCAGGGACACTGAACTTGTCAATGTTGGAAAAAGAAAAAGTCTGGATATTGTTGTAGATGGATTCCCGCAGGTTGGCTGCCAGGCCGGATGAGGCCCGGGCGGCAAAGCGGCCGGCGCCGGCGCCAAACAGCAGGCCTAAAAAGGCCATAACCACCATCAGGGCGCCATAGCGGTAGACCACCGAAAGGTTGGCAGCCTCCAGTCCCTGGTCAATAATGATGGCTGTGATAAAGGGAAGCAAAATATCCATAATAACTTCAAGGGCGGCCAGGCCGATACATAATAAAGTATCCCGCCGGAAACGGCCCAACTGTCTCAGGACAGTTCGCATATCTGGTTACCTCCTTTTTATTTGTAGCCCCTATTTACCTGGTGACTTTCCCTTTGCAAACTGACAGCAGTGAGAAAGTCGGTGGTTGGTTTGGTAAAAAAACAGGGCTTAATTTTGTGCAAATTCCCAATTGCTGTACTGCTTTATTCTATCACAAAGGGGATTGCATGTGAAATTCAAGTATGTTATATTCAATAAAAAAGTTTTATTGATATAATTGACATATTGAGATGACCACAAGGGAGGTATAACTTTGAATACCACACAGTTGGAATGTTTTACCACTGCAGCCAATTTCCTCAATTTTTCCAGGGCAGCTGAGCACTTGAGTATTACCCAACCGGCAGTCAGCCACCAGATCAATACTTTAGAGGACGAACTGGGGGTAAAGTTGTTTCACCGGACCAGCAAAAGTGTCCGTCTCACCCAGGAGGGATACTTATTTATGGAGTACGCCAGTGAGATCTTAAAGCTTTCCCAGCTTTCCAAAGTACGTCTAAAAGAGTCCAACCAAGCAATGCCGGCACGTATTGTCATTGGCTGCCGCAGTGCAACCGAGCTGCGATTTCTCAGACCCGCTCTCAAGAAGCTGCGCCACCAGTATCCCCAATGGCTGCCAGTTCTCAGGTTGATCCCTTCAGATTCGTTGGAAAACCTGTTGACCGAAGGCAATATCCATGTAATGTTTTCTTTTGAGGAATCTGCGCCCAAAAAGACAAGATATTTTCATTTGGCCGATTGTCCTGCCGTTTGCGTCTGCTCCCAGGAGCATCCCTTGGCCGGGTATCAACAATTGACCGTGGAACAGCTGAAAACGGGAGGACGCATTGCCATTTGCCGTCCCCCCATTTGTCCTCCTGCCCTGTTTACGATTCAAAGTCAGGCGGTGGGGGATCGCGCGCCTGGTGAAATCCTTTTCTGTGACAATCACGAAGTGGTTTGTACCTTGGCAGAAGTTGGCTATGCTTTTGCTGTTTTGGCGGATTTTCCCCATGCCCGGTTGCCTGAGCTGCGATATATTCCACTGCCTGAGTTTGAACCGCTTTCCTTTGGAGCGGTTTACTTGCCAGGGGAGCGGGGTGGGGTGTTACAGGAGTTTTTAAATATGCTGGCGGAGAGCGTGGAAAACTGGGACGGCCAAAAGGACAGTTGAGGATTTTTTACCGGGAATAGAGTGTGTTGGTTTTACCAATATTAAATTTAAAATTTACTGAACGGGACTTTGACATTGTGCAGGTGGCTGTTAAAATCAAGGAGATAGTCAAGATGTACAAAGGGGAATTTCCGGGTGCATTATTTTAATGCATTTGGTCGAAAAGTTTATTTTATTAAACTTTGTGTTTAACAACTCTTGCATTTTTTGCGGGATCATGTATAATAATCTGGGTTTAGTAAAGAGTACTGTAAAGTTTAATATTACTGCACATTTCAGAAAGGCGGGGCATTTGGATGGACATTGGTCACAAGATTAAACAACTTCGAATCCAAAAGGGGCTGACGCTGGAGGAACTGGCCAGCCGCAGTGAACTGACCAAGGGCTTTCTCTCCCAGATGGAGCGGAATCTGACCTCACCGTCCATCTCAACCCTGAATGATATTGTGGAGGCATTGGGTACAACCCTTTCAGATTTCTTCAAAGAAGAAAAAGAGGAGCGCTTTGTTTTTCGCAAAAAAGACTTTTTTGTAGATGAGAGAGAGCAGTGTACTGTCAACTGGATTGTTCCCAACACCCAGAAAAACGAGATGGAGCCTATTTTGCTGGAACTTCCACAGGGAGGGGAGTCCTTCGCCATGGACCCTCACAGCGGAGAGGAGTTCGGCTATATTGTAGAGGGCACAGTGGTATTGGTCTCGGGGGAAAAATGTTATACCCTCCACAAGGGGGAGACCTTTTATCTGTCCGGCCAACACCGGCACTATTTGAAAAACGAGAAAAAAACTACAGCCCGGGTGCTGTGGATTTCTACCCCGCCTCTGTTTTAGAGGCAAAGGCCCCAGAGAGAGTTGTGTGTATGTGGCAGGTGCAGAGAGGAGCGGCTTGATCTATGGAAAAGAAACTGATTGAGTTTAAAAACATTGTCAAGGAGTTTGACGGGAAGCTGGTACTGAAAGGTGTCAGCCTGGACATTTATGAAAACGAGTTTGTTACCCTTCTGGGCCCCAGTGGCTGCGGCAAGACTACTTTGCTGCGGATTCTGGGTGGTTTTTTGGAGCCCACCGAGGGCCATGTACTCTTTGACGGCCAGGACATCAGTAAGGTGCCGCCTTACAAAAGAGAGATCAACACCGTGTTTCAGAAATACGCCCTGTTTCCTCATATGAACGTGTATAACAATATCGCATTTGGTCTGAAGATCAAAAAAGAGCCAAAGGATATTATTGAGCAGAAGGTCAAGCGTATGCTCAAACTGGTGAACCTGGAGGAGTATGCCGACCGGAATGTCACCGAGATGAGCGGTGGACAGCAGCAGCGGGTTGCTATCGCCAGGGCTCTGGTCAACGAACCCAGCGTCCTGCTTTTGGACGAGCCTTTGGGAGCGCTGGATCACAAGCTGCGCCAGGAGATGCAGCACGAGCTGAAACGGATTCAGCAGGAGGTAGGCATCACCTTTATTTTTGTAACCCATGACCAGGAGGAAGCCCTGACCATGTCGGACAAAATCGTGGTGATGAAAGAGGGGGAGATCCAACAGATCGGCACCCCCACCGACATCTACAACGAGCCAGTCAATGAGTATGTGGCCAATTTTATTGGAGAGAGCAATATCATTGACGGAGTTATGCTGGAAGATTACAAAGTGATGTTTGAGGACAAGGTCTTTGATTGTGTGGACTTTGGCTTTGAGAAAAACGAACCAGTGGATATTGTGATCCGGCCGGAGGATATGGACATTGTCCCCCGGGCTGAGGGAAAACTGCGGGGCGTGGTAAAGAGCGTGCTGTTTAAGGGTGTTCACTATGAGACCATTGTAGAGACCAAACTGGGTACTGCCATCACTGTAAAAATGGTGGTTAAAAACGGAAAGCCGGTCTTTAACGCCGATGCCAACGAAAAGATGTCGGCCAACGACTTCTATCTGGACACCGCCGACGTGGATGAGCTGGATGACGCCACCATTATAGCCCGGGCAGATGCCCAGGCCTGGAACCCGGACACCGATGAGTTTGTCTCCATCAAGGAGGTAAAATACGAAATCCAAAAGGAGAACGGCACCTATCCGGTTACCTTCTCCACTGCCGCCGGCACTTCGGTCACAGTCAACATGATTGTAAAGGATGAGAACCGGGTGGTGAACCAGGAGTACGAAGAGGAAATTTTCGCGGTGAACTTCTTTAAAAACGCCGATGAAATTACCGAGTCCATCGCTTTGGATACCGACCTGAAAACCTGGGCCAATGCCTCCGCCTGGAGTTTGGAGGATGGAAAAGGGGTGGAGATCACCAATGTGGATTACGACTTTGATCCCGAGACCATCACCCCCGGTGTCTATGATGTCACCTTCTCCACAGAGGGGTATGAGTACAAGATCGACACCACCGATAAACATGAGGTGGGGGACGTAGTGGGACTGACCTTCCAGCCGGAAGATCTCCACATTATGTCCAAGAGCTAAAGGGGGGGAAGATCAGATGAAACAATTCCGCAGTATGGTTTACCCCTATGTGGCATGGATCGCGGTTATGATTGTACTGCCCATGCTGCTGATTGTGCTGTACGCTGTCACAACAGCGGGCAACGATGTGACCACCTTCCGGTTTACCTTGGAGAACTTTGCCCGCTTTTTCAGTGACAAGGTTTTCCTGGATGTGCTTTGGCGCTCTCTGTTTATTGCGGTGCTCACTACGGTTATCTGTGTGCTGTTGGGATATCCCATCGCCTATGCCATTGCCCAGCGGCCGGAAAAGAGCAATATGTTCTGGGTTTTTGTTATCACCATTCCCACCTGGATCAATATGATGGTGCGCACCTATGCCTGGGTGGGTATTTTACAGGATGGTGGCCTTATCAACAGTATTCTGGGATTCTTTGGTATCGGGCCGGTTAAGATGATGTACACCACCTTCGCGGTGGTGCTGGGTATGGTGTATAACTTCATTCCCTTTATGATCCTGCAGATTCACACCTCCCTGACCAAAATGGACAAAAGCTATTTGGAAGCGGCGGCGGACCTGGGAGCGGACCGGCTCCAAAGCTTCTTGCGGGTGACCCTGCCCTTGAGCCTGCCTGGGGTCCTCAGCGGCATTACCCTGGTCTTTTTGCCGGCAGTTTCCAGCTTCTTTATTCCCAAACTGTTGGGCGGCGGACAGTATGTCCTGATCGGCAACGTAATTGAGAGCCAGTTTCTCACCAGCGGCGACTGGAATTTCGGCAGCGCCATCTCGATGATTATGGCTATTATCATTATGATCTCCATGTATGTCACCCGTAAGGTGGACACCGACCCGGCTGCCCGGGGAAAGGAGGACTAGAAAGATGAATCGATCCCGTTTTTCCTGGGTCCCTAAAATTTTACTGGGACTGACCGTTTTGTTTTTCTACCTTCCCATTGTCTATATTATTGTTTTCTCTTTTAACAATACCCGCTCTTTAACCCATTTTGGCGGGTTCTCCCTCCAGTGGTATACCAAAATGTTTTCCGACCGCACTATGATGGAGGCGGTGGGATATACCATCCTGGTGGCGGTAGTGGCTACGGTGGTGTCCACAGTGGTGGGTACACTGGCTGCCATTGGCCTCTCCCGTTCCCGCCGGGTACTGCGGAACATAGTGGAACAGATCAACAACCTGCCGGTGATGAACCCGGAAATTGTAACCGCTATTGGACTGTTGATGTTTTTCAGCAGTTTGGGGATTAGCAAGGGCCTGGGTACCATGCTGCTGGCTCACATTATGTTCTGTACCCCCTATGTGATTTTATCAGTGTCCCCCAAGCTGCGGTCTTTGGACCCCAACCTGGCTGATGCTGCCCTGGACTTGGGAGCCACCCCTCTGCAGGCTCTCACCAAGGTTATTGTCCCCCAGATTATGCCGGGTATTGTCTCCGGTGCATTGATTGCTTTCACCATGAGCTTTGATGACTTTATCATTTCTTATTTTGTCACAGGCAATGGTGTAAACAATATATCTATTCTGGTCTACACAATGAGCAAACGTGTCAATCCGTCTATCAACGCCCTGTCTACCTTGGTAATCCTGTTGATTACGGTGACCCTGGTCATTGTCAATGTAGTCCCCATTATCAAAGAAAAAAGGAGAACAAAAGCATGAAAAAATTGATTGCCCTGGCACTGGCCGGCGTACTGACGCTCACCGCGGTGGGCTGCAGCAGCCAGAACAGCACCAGCGACGCCACTGAGAAGTATGGTTCCGACACCCTTAAGCTCTACAACTGGGGTGAGTACATGGGAGAGGACCTGATCTCCAATTTTGAGCAGGAATTTGGCGTCAAGGTGATTGTGGAGTATTTTGATTCCAACGAGATGATGTATACCAAGCTGCAGGCTGGTGACTCCTATGATGTGCTGGTTCCCTCTGACTATATGATTGAGCGTCTCATCAGCGAAGATATGCTTCAGGAGTTGGATCTTTCCAAGATTCCCAACCTGGCCAACCTGGCCGAGGGTGTAAAGAATCTGCCCTATGATCCCGATAACAGCTATTCGGTTCCTTATTTCTGGGGCAATGTAGGTATTGTTTATAACCATAACAATGTGGACCCTGCCGATGTGGAAGCAGAGGGCTGGAACATTCTCAAGGACACCAAATACGCCGGTAAGGTGTACATTTACGACTCTGAGCGTGACGCCTTTATGACCGCTTTTAAAGCCCTGGGCTATTCCATGAACACCGAGAATGAGGATGAGATCCAGGCAGCTTATGAGTGGCTGCTGGAGATGAACAACACCATGGAGCCTGTCTATGTGACCGATGAGGTCATTGACGGCATGGCCAACGGCAACAAGGACATCGCCGTTATGTACTCCGGCGACGCGGCTTACGTGTTGGATTCCAACGAGAATATGAGCTACTGGATGCCCAATGAGGGAACCAACCTGTGGAGCGACGCTATGGTTATCCCCAAGAACGCTGAAAACCCCGCTCTGGCCCATGAGTTTATCAACTACGTGCTCACCTACGAGGCCTCCTATGGCAACTCTGAGTATGTAGGTTACGCCTCCTCCAACCAGCAGGTTCTGGATGAGCTGAGCGGTGAGGGCGGCTACTATGAGGGCAATGAAGCTTACCTGCCTCGTTCCGGCTATGATAAGGACGAGGTATTCCACGACAACCAGACCCTGAAAAAGGTGCTCTCCGAGCTGTGGATCAAGGTAAAAGCCTCCAAATCCTAAGGTGAAGTAAAAAATCGGCGGTGCCCGTTAGGGCACCGCCGATTCTGTTTTACCATATCCGCAGGATCGGGCGATGTAGATGATCCTGGCCTTTAAAACAATTTATTCGGAGAGACGTTTTTCAAAAATGGTTGTATTCTGCCAGTTGCCAAACCGGTCTTTCGCTATCCGTTCCCGATAGCCAACCTCCCGGAAACCACACTTTTTATGAAGAGCGATACTGGGACTATTGATGGAAAAGACCGATGCGTAGAGGCACCAGTATCCTTGTTTGCGACTTTCCTCGCAAAGAGTGTTCAAAAGCTGGGCACCTACACCCTGTCCCTGAAAGGCTTCATCCACATAGACGCTCTCTTCAACCACTCCCCGGTATGCCTCCCGGGTGGAGGTGGGGCTGATAGCTGTCCATCCAATTACAAGGCCATCTTTTACAGCCACATATCGGCATTCCTTAATGTGATTTCGATCCCACTCCTCATATTCCGGACAGACTGTATTGAATGTTGAGTGGCCTGGCAATAGTGCCCGCTCATAGATCTCTCTGACACGATTCCAATCCGAAGGCTCCATTTTTCGTATCATGTTATTTACTCACCTTTAGTTTTCTTATAGTTTAGCACGGATTATATCGCGTTTTTAATTGGGATACAACATCTGCTGTCTGGCAGCTCTGGCTATGAGCCGGAAGGGACAATAGGAGAGAATAGCATTTTCTATACACCTGGAAGCATAGGTGGCGAAACGGGTCCCTTTCTCACAGTCGAAGGTGGAAACCGCCTTAATGAGCCCGATGGTGCCAATGGAGATTAGATCCTCCTGATCTTTCATATTGGCATAATATTTTTTGATGATGTGGGCCACCAGCCGCAGGTTGTGTTCAATCAGTTTGTTTTTTGCCTCCTGGTCCCCCTGTTTGACCAGCATCAGGCAGCGTTTTTCCTCTTTGGCTGACAGAGGTTTGGGAAAAGATCCTCCAGTGGTGATATGTAGGGCAAAATACAGCAGGTTGCTTAAAGCAAAGGAAATTAGCAGCGAATACATTGGTACAACACCTCCCCTTCACTATATGAAAAAGAAGTGGGAACTGTGCATGACCATAAAAATAAGCCTGGGAGCAGTGTTTTGCCCCAGGCTTATTTGATTTATTCCAGAAAAGCTTCCACACAGGCCCCCAAGAACGCACATCCCAGGGGGAGGGCATCCTCATCTACCTGGAATTTTGGGTTGTGGTGGGGAACTGGCTCAAATTTCTCGGGGTTCTGCGCCCCCAGGAAACAGTAAAAGCCGGGGAAGCTGGCCACAAAGTCGCCGAAGTTGTCCGAACCCATTTGGGGTGCGCTCTCCACCAGGGTCAGTCCCTGAATGGATTTGATGACCCTGTGGGCTACCAAGGCGCTTTCTTTGTGGTTGACCACCGGGAGATTGACTTTGGGCATATCCAGCCGAGCCGAGGCCCCGTAGGACCGAGCTACATCCTGAGCAATCTGTTCCATATTGCACTTGGCCTGTTCCCGGGTTTCCAGGCTGAAATACCGGATGGTACCGGTAATGGTGGCGGTATCCGGAATAATATTGTTGGCGCTGCCTGCGTGGATGGTACAGGGACTGACCACCAATGGTTGGTCCAAGGCGACCCTGTTGACCGGGATGGAAGCATAGCGCAGCAGAATTTCACAAGCGGGTTTGATGGGGTCCACCGCTTCATGGGGCTTGGAGCCATGGCCGCCCTTTCCATTTACAGTAACCGTCCAACCGGAGATACCAGCACACAGAGCTCCCAATGGCAAGAGTATGGAACCGGTGGGCAGTTGGGCACTGATATGTAGGCCAAAGACCTGATCCACACCGCCCTGCTCTTTTAAATAGGACACAATAGCCTTGGCGCCGATGCCTTTTTCCTCCCCAAGTTGGAAACAAAAATAGATCTTGCCGGTGAGGGAATCCCGAACCTGGAGCAGCATGCGGATAACACCCATCAAAATGGCTGTGTGGGTGTCATGTCCACAGGCGTGCATTTTGCCGGGGATTGTGGAGGCAAAAGGCAGGCCAGTCTCCTCCTGAACCGGCAGGGCGTCAATATCCGCCCGCAGGGCCAGACGCTTTCCGGGCTTTGGGGTGTCCAGAACCGCTACCAGGCTGTAGTTTTCAATGACAGTAAATGGAACCCCCAGGCTTGTCAGCTCCTGAGCAATCCGCCCACTGGTCCACTTCTCCTCACCGGAGAGCTCCGGATGGGCGTGGAGTTCTTTCCAGAAAGAGAGAACAAAGGACTCCTGTTCTTTGGCCAGTGCTTTCCAATCGTGACACATATCCATCAATCCTCCTGATTTGCCCCAGTGGAAGAGGCGGGCTCTTCGGTGGCATAGGGCAGCAGCTTTTCTATAATGGTTTTCTGAAACAGTCCAGGGGCTTCATACTGCATGGAATGGCCTGTCTCAAACCAGATGAGCTCCTTGTGGGGAGCTGTCAACTGATCAATATACCGGCGGGACAGTTCTGGCAGCACTACTACATCCATCCGTCCCAGAATGTAGAAAGCAGGCACATCCAGGCTGGGGGCCAGTTGGAAAAGATTGAGCTGGGTCAGCTTTTCCCACAGGATTTTTACCGATAGGAAATGGGCCTTGGCATATCGGACCAAGTCAGGGAAACGATATTCGGTGGAGTGAAGCAGGGCTTTGGTTACCGCTTTCCGATAGTGGATTTCTGAGGATTTGTTGGGCATATACCGCAGAGTGAAATCGGTGCGGATAGCCAGGGATTTCTCTACATCCCGATAGGGAGGGGGCCCAATGTTTTCCAGCTGCTTAAGCAGGAGAGGGCGGTTTTCCCGGATGGCCAGTTCCTTTAAATTGGCATATTGGATGGCCTCATTTTCCGCCATATCCGCCACCTGTCCCGCACCTAAATAAGCGTAGTACAGCTCCGGGTGGCGTTTGACCGCGAGAGTTCCAATGGCGCTACCCCAGGAATGTCCCACCAGAAAAATCTTTTTTCGACGAAACCGCTTAATCAGATGCCGGGTCAGTTCAATGGTGTCCGAGACAAACTGTTCCACAGTGAGAGAATCTTTGTCTTCATCAGCGGTATAGGTGAGACCGGAGCCTCTCTGATCCCAGTTGACCACAATGAAATGTTTTTCCAATTGACTGAAATATTGGGCGGAAACTCCAATGAGAGACATACCTGGCCCACCATGGAGAAAAAGCAGGATGGGAAGGTCCCGGCTTTCCCCACGAATTAAAATCCACTGTTTGATGCCGCCCAAAGGAATATCAATGAGCTGAGCGATGCTGTTGGGATGGTGATAAATCCATCCAGTTTTTCGTTTTGCCATACTATTTTAAATTCCTTTACTACTGAGCGGTGTTTCCAATAGGAGTGGTGATACCAAAGCCGGAGCCAGAGGGAGAGCGATAGGAGAACAGTACCTGTTGGTTGGGGGAAACCGCCAGAATATGGGGAGAGGCGTTTTGCACCAGAATAGAGAGCTTTTGCTGGGTAGCGTTTTTCAAATCTACCTGCCACAGCCGGTAGTAGTGGTCATTGGGATTGGATTCCAGCGGCGTTTCTGGCTGGAAACAGTACAGCATATCCCCGCTGATGACCCCCTTGGAGGAATAGGCGTCATAGGCCAGGCCAAATACTTTTGGCTGGCTCTCATTAAAATACAGGACAGTATAGATAGCCGACTGCCCTTCGCTGTCTGGCTCAGGGTAGAGAATCAGCACGATTTTATCATCGCTGATCTGTTCCTCGGCGCCGGTAGAGGCGGGCAGATTGAGCCGCTCTATGGTTGGTTCTTCCCCCAGAGTGATGAGAGAATATCCCAACACCGCCTGTGTGGTGGCATGGGATGCCAGCACCTGGTTGCCTCCCTGCACAAAGGTGGGACGGCGCAGCAGCTCAGCATCGGTGAGGTCAGAACTCCCCTGAGAGGAAGTTTCCGCGGGAGAGGGATGGGAGGCCAGCAGCTGGTCCTCTACGCCACCAGTGAGATCTCTCAGATGGACCCCCTGGGTATCGGTATAGACCATCCAGTTTTGATCGCTGCTGATGTCGTATCCATAGGGATCAAAGGATGGGATTTCTTCCAGTGGCAGCTCAATCCGCTGGGTTTCGGTTAAGGTGCTGTCCAAATAGATAACACCCAAATTGGTACGAATGCAAACCCCGTCACCCTGGGCACGAAGATCCCAGAAGGTGGTTTGCAAGCTGCCGGTGATGGTCTGTTGGGTAATCAGCTCTCCAAATGAGGGATCGATCAGGTAGAGGTTCAGACGAGCTTCCTCTTTGCCATACCGAACCGAATACAACAGCAGATTGCCTCCCAGGGCAATACCCTCATTCAAGTTGTTGTCGTAGGCGTCATCAGGAGTAAAGCCCGCCAGAGTGGCGTGCCCCATAAAGTACCCTTCTACCGAGACATTGGTGGGATTGGCCAGCTCAGAGCGCTTGCTGAGGAACCGGTAAGCCCCATCAGTAGCGGGGGTCATGGTAAGATAGTGGATTTTGTTAAGGGTTCCCTGTTCCTGAAAACCGGACCGGTTGTAATCCTCAAATACCGCGGTGACCTGTCCATCCGGTTCCCTGGTGAGGGAACGCAGGCTATAATAATTATTTTGGGTATAGTCGGTGTAGTCCCCATAGGGGAAATTGTTGTAGTAGACCGCGGGCAATGCCGGCAGGATAAAACTGTTGGAAACCGGGTCATAGTAGGAGGATTGCTTGAGGGTGGCACTGGCCCCTTCGGTAAAGTACTGTCGGGCTCGGGCCAGCATCAGATCATAGGGGATATTGACAGTTGTGTTTTGTCCATTGGTAGTTTCCAGCTCCTGGGCGGAACCATCTGCCACCATCTGGTAATAGGTATACCGAATGATATTTTTTACAGAGATTTCTTTTGGAGAGTTAAAGTCGTCCTCCATCAGGGTGTATACGGCGATCCCCAGGTATTTTTGCCACCAGGGATCTACATCCAATGCCTGAATGCCACCGGGGAAAGCCTCATACATAATGGCTATAGTATCGGTATACAGAGAGTCCTTTAGAGTGTAGACAGCCTCGCCTTGGGTAGTGGATACCAGTGCGATGGTGCTCCCGTTGTAACTGGCCATTTTGATTTTGCCAGTGTCACCAAAAACCAACGATACATCAGCTTGGGCATCTTGAGGCATCTGATCCAGTGTTTTCCTAAAATTGTATTGGAGCAGTGTATCAATCAGTTTAGCCGCGCTGTGTTCTCCCAGTTTGGCGTCTACAATGGCGTTGCCATGGCTGACCGTAACAGAGCCAGTGAATTCCCCCAGATTGGGAAATTCTTTTGGTGGATTGGGGCGCAGTAAAAAATACCCCAACAGTATGGCTGCGGCTAGTATCAAAAGCAGAATCAAATATTTTTTCAGATTTCTTTTCTTTTTTGGTGTCTGTTGGGTATCCATGGAAAGAGCCTCCTGTATCATTGCCAGTTTATCTCTTTGGTGAAAAGATAACATTATGATTATTGTACCACAAAACCTTAGAATCGCATAGAAAAAAACTGGGATAAAGCTGTGCTTCTTTTTTGACATTGTGCGCTGGCTGCACTATAATGGAAAAGGAAATTATGTACAGAAATCCGGTCAGGCAGAAAACTTTGCCTGAGGGAGGAAAGTCAAAATGAAAGCCGAAATTCTCAGTATTGGCACCGAGCTTTTGCTGGGTGACATTGTAAATACAAACGCCAGATTTCTGGCGTCCCAGCTGGCGGCGGCAGGGGTGGAGGTGTACCACCAGTCAGTGGTGGGGGACAACGCCATCCGTTTGGCCGAGCAGCTGAAAGAATCTTTTTCCCGCAGCCAGTTGGTCATTACCACCGGGGGGCTGGGACCCACTTATGACGATCTGACCAAAGAGGTGGCGGCCGACTTTTTTGGCCGTAAGCTGGTGGAAAATGCAGAAATTTTGCGCTGGCTAGAACAGCGATTCCAAAACCTGGGCTGTCCTATGACTCCCAATAACCGCAAGCAGGCGATGATTCCCCAAGGGGCGCAGATTTTGGAAAACCCCAACGGCACCGCACCGGGGATCTGGCTGGAGGATGGGGAGAAAATTTTGGTACTGCTGCCTGGGCCGCCCCGGGAAATGGAGCCCATGTTTTTAAACCAAGTGATGCCCCGGCTTCAGAAAGCCACCGGAAAGGTGATCTGTTCCAGTACAGTACACCTGTTTGGAATTGGAGAATCGGCGGTGGAGGACCGGCTACGGCAGATGATGGTGGAGTCCCAAAACCCCACAGTGGCCCCCTATGCCAAACAGGGGGAGGTGCAGCTTCGGATTACTGCCATGTCGGACAGTCTGGATGGGGCCCAAGCACTGATTGCCCCGGTACGGGATAAAATCTGTCAGGATTTTGGTCCGCTGGTCTATGGAGTGGATGTGGGTTCCCTGCAGAACGCTTTGGTACAGGCTCTGACTGCCAACCACCGGAAAGTGGCGGTGGCGGAGAGCTGTACTGGTGGAATGATTTCCCAGCGTATCACCCAGATTCCTGGCTCTTCGGCAGTGTTTGACTGCGGGGTGTGCACCTACGCCAACCATATCAAAAGTCAGTTGGTAGGGGTGTCTCCAGAGGACCTGGAACAGTATGGGGCGGTGTCCCAGCAGGTAGCCCTCCAGATGGCCAGAGGGGTGCGCCAGTTGGCTGGGGCGGATATTGGCATTTCCACTACCGGGATTGCCGGACCGGGAGGAGGCACTCCCCAAAAGCCGGTGGGATTGGTGTATGTGGGAGTCAGCTGTGAGGGGTTTGAGCAGGTAATAAAACTGAACCTGCAAAGCCAGGCCACCGACGCCAGAGAGGATATCCGGTACAAAGCGTCCTCTCATGGGCTGTATCTGGCTTTGGAAGCTGCCCGCAGGCTGGGTGCTAAATAAGTAATTCATGCGGCATAGCCGCTGAAAAAGATATAGGGTTGAAAGGAGCAAATGAATCGTATGGATTATGTTATTCAGAATCGTGAGCCCAAGGACGCTCTGCGTTACTTTGAGGAGCTCAGCGCGATTCCCCGTGGTTCCCGAAATGAGAAGGCTGCAGCCGAATATCTGATGGCTTTTGCCAAGGAGCATGGCCTCTGGTGCCATATGGACGAGCTGTACAATGTCTACATAAAGAAACCTGGTACCCCTGGCTGTGAAAATCTGCCTCCCGTCCTGATGCAGGGACATACCGATATTGTCTGCGAGAAGAACCAGGATACCGTTCATGATTTTGAGAAGGATGGCCTTAAACTGTATGTGGAAGGCAACATGCTCAAAGCCAAAGGTACCACACTGGGTGCGGATGACGCTGTAGCGGTTACCTATATGATGTCCTTCCTGGCTCGGAATGATTTTCCCCATCCTCCCCTGGAGTGTGTTTTTACCACACAGGAGGAAATCGGCCTCAACGGTGCTTACATCATCGATCCTGACCTGATTAAGGCTCGCCGGATGCTCAATATTGACTCGGGCCCTGAGGGTGTTTTGGTAGTTGGAGCCGCCGGTGGCCAGAACATTGTGATTACCAAAGAGGTTACTCGTGAGCCGGTACAGGGCATCACCCTGGGACTCCATATCCGGGGCCTGTTTGGCGGTCACTCCGGCCGTATGATTGACAAGGAGCGGGGCAATGCCAATAAATTGATGGCTCGTCTCCTCCACTATGGCGCTAAGGTAGCGGATCTGCGGCTGGTATCCATTTCTGGCGGCGACAAGGCCAATGCCATCCCCAGAGAGTGCGACGCGGTGATCGCTCTGCCTGCTGGACAGAAGGACGCTCTGGTGAAGGTACTGCGTGAGCAGGAGGCTATGATTCAGGATGAGCTGGCCTTCAGTGACGCTGGCTTTGTACTGAATCTGGAGGAAAATGCCCCTGCTACTATGGGTATGATCACCAAGGAGTGTGGCGATCAGCTAGTCCAGATGATGTTCCTGGCCCCCTGCGGCGTAGTGGCCAAGAGCATGGCTCTGAAAGACCTGACCGTTTGCTCTCTGAACATGGGTGTCAGCCGCACCAGCGAGGAAGCGGTTGTAATTACCTATTCGGTTCGCAGCTCCCAGGATTCTCTGCTGGAGCTGACCAGAGAGCGGCTGATCTGTCTGGCCGATACCTTTGGAGCCAAGGCTGATCCTAAGGACGCCTATCCCAGCTGGAAGTATAAACCCGATTCTCCCCTGCGTCACTTCTGTGAGAAGGTTTATAAGGAGCACACCGGTGAGGATCTGAAGGTAGAAGCGGTACATGGCGGTTTGGAGTGCGGCGTATTCCTGAGCAAGATGCCTGATATGGATATTGTGGCTTTGGGTGTCAACAACTACAATGCCCATACCCCGCAAGAGACCATGGATTTGGATTCTTATGGACGTGTTTATACCTACATCGAAGCGCTGCTGAGAAAGATGGCAGAAGGCGAATAACAAAAATAAAAATCGGGCAGAACCATTCTTTGTGGAACTGCCCGATTTCTTTTTGTCGTTTTCTGTGATATAATAAGAAAATGTAAAATTCATGTAAAATACATGGAAGATGTCAAAACCTGACATACAATCAAGGGGGTAGAGAAAGCGCGATGGAGTCCAATGAATTTCAACGATCCACAACGGTATGGAGCCGCAATTTGGTTCTGGCTATTATATCGTCCTACTGTTTTGGAAGTATCACCCAAATGCTGATTCCCACCATGCCTATTTATCTGTTGCAGTTGGGAATTCCCAGTGAGTTTGCCGGTATTATGTCCACTGCCTATGCCATGGGTTCAGTGCTGTTTCGTCCTTTTGCGGGGCAGATGGTGGATGGCATCAGCCGCCGCAGAATGTTGTTGCTGGGATCTTTGATTTGCGCCTTTACAGGGTTTTCTTATGGTTTTGCCAATAGTCTGGTTATCCTGTTTGGCCTGCGTATCCTCAATGGTTTTGGCATGTGTCTGGGTTCCACCGCTTTGGGGGCGATTGTAGCTGATGTCATTCCCCGGGACCGTATGACTGAGGGAATTGGATACTATGGACTTTCAGGAGCGCTTTCCCAAACAATTTCGCCGGCAATTGCCCTCTGGGCACAGACTTTGGGAGGAATTACCCCAGTATTTTTGTTGACCGGATCTATGGGACTTGTGAGTGTACTTTGCTGTCTTTCTCTGCGGTATCAAGATCCTCCCCGTCCAGAGCAGACAGGCCCCAAGGTAAAGTTCCGTATTTATGAACCCAATGCCCTTTGGCCTTCCAGTATGATCTTCTTGGTGAGCCTTTCCCAGTGTAGCTTGACCACCTTCCTGGTTATCTATGGGCGTACGATGAATCTGGAATTGGGCAACTTTTTTGCCATCACCTCGGTGGGGATTGTTTCTTCCCGTTTGATGGCGGGACGGATTACCGCCAGGTATCCGGACCAGAATGTCCTCACGATCGCCTGTATTATTAACGCAATGTGTTTTGCGCTGATTTCGGTTATTACCCAAAGCTGGATGTTCTTTGGGGTGGCTTTGGTCTATGGCTTTGCCTATGGTATTGTATATCCTCTCTCCAACAGTATGTCCTTGCGCCATGTACCCAGAGAGGCCAGAGGCAGCGCGGCCGCTACCTTTTCCGGCTGTTGGGATCTGGGCATTTTAGTGGGCAACTTTGTCTGGGGCTTTGTTGTAACAGGCGTAGGGTACCGGGGCCTGTATCTGTGTGCTTCCGGGCTCATGCTCTGTATATTGGCCATCTATTTTAAATTATTCCGCAAACAGTTCCCGGAAGGGTAATGAAAAAAGGCGCCTGCCGTAGACGGCAGGCGCCTTTTTGATTCAGTGTCCTAGGCAAGAGATTTGCCAAGGGCTATGCAAGCCTGGCAAGCGGTGTCATCTGGTGTTTCGCAACAAATGACACTGTCACAAGTCAGTTGGGCGCCATCTTGCCGGCAGGTTTCTTCCCAGGTACGCATCCACTCTCCATCTCCCCACCCATAGGAGCCAAAGAGGGCAATTTTCTTTCCTTTCAATTTTGGCTCGCAGGCAGTAAACATGGGCTCAAATTCATTTTCTTCCAGCTGTTCCGCACCCATGGAGGGGCAGCCAAAGGCAATGGCGTCAAACTGGTCCAAAAGGTCTGAAGAAAATTCTGTCGCGGTAAAGAGAGAGACTTCTCCGCCTGCCTCTTGGGCTCCTTTGACTACAGCATCTGCCATCTGGGCGGTGTTGCCTGTTCCACTCCAATAAACAATCGCAATGTTACTCATGTTTTTGCAACCTTTCTCCTTTGGTATTTCTTAGGCAGCTACGGTGAGCTGCTCAACGGTTTTGCCTTGGCCGTACTGTTTGAGGTAGATCCTGCGGCATTTGGTAAATAGGGTAAAAAGCCGCTCAGTCTGTGTTTCATTCTCATATACTTTCCAGTAGCCAAGACATCGATAGTTTTTTCCACTGTTTTCAATAAACCCATCCACATCAGCTAAAGGATAACCTAAAAAGAGGCCAATTTCGTGGGGGAAACTTTGAATAGCCTCAATACGGCTAGCCAAATGTTTTAAGGCTTGTTCCGGATGAGTACTGGGGTATCCCAAGGACAGCAGAAATTCAGAAACCCCCGGGCGTTTTAGATCACGGGCAAGTTTGCTGGGCCGATAGACATAAACCAAAGGGGAAGCATGATCATTTCGGCGCAGTGGGCATAGAGCTACCCCTTTGGAAGACAATCGATTTTCCCACTCATTTAAAAGCGGCTCAAGAGCACAACCTGGGCAGGAGGAAAGAGAGAACAGGTTGGCGGTTTTCAGTCCAGCCAATGTGGGAGAGCAGTGAAAAATCAGATAGTGTTCCAGCATAAAGGCACCTCAATTCTAAGTTAGCTTAAGCTAACTCAAAGACAAAAAATAAAAACCAAATAGTTAGCTTATGCTAACTAAAATAACACAGCAAATTCTTATTGTCAAGGGGCAAACAGAAAAACTTTATAAAAACTAGTTGTACACTAGGCTTTAAAGCGGTACAATAGTAATCAAAAGGAGGCTGTTATATGAAAGTGGAAAAGATTTATTTGGTTTATTTTTCGCCTACAGAAACCACCAAACATTCTGTGCAGGCGGTTGCCGCAGCATGGCAGGGGATTGACTGTAAGGAAATCGATCTGACCTTGCCTGCCAGCCGGAAGCAGCAGTGGGTTTTTGAGG